>DATGGF010000072.1:0-2275 GCA_035308625.1 Acidimicrobiales bacterium
TCACCGTGGGCGTCACCGCCGGTGCCTGTAGCAGCAGCAACACGGCGGCCACCACGACCACCGTGAATGCGGCGACCGCGGAACAGGACATCGCGGCGGCCTACTGCACGGTGTTCAACTTCCAGGACAAGACGGTGGCCACCAAGATCGCCGTCATCCAGAACGGGGCCACCATCACCGGGTCGTTCAGCGACGCGCTGAACTCGTCGTTGTCCAGCGCGGCCACGGGGTCGAAGATCGACACCACCGACCTGTTGACCTCGGCGCAGTGCACGACACAGAAGCTGCCGTCGCCGTGCGCCAAGATCACCTACGACCTGTTGGGGGCGGGTGGCTCGTCGCTGTTGGCCGCCCAGACCGGGTACGCCGTCGACGTGAACGGCAAGTGGCTGGTCGCCCACTTGACCATCTGCACGCTCCTCGGGCTCTTCTACAACGCCGAGGGCAAGGCGGGGTCGCCACCGGGCTGCTGACCCGGCTGAGCTGTGAGCCGCCGGGCCTGGGCGCGTAGCTGACGGGCCCGGCGGTTCCGCAATCCCTCGGCAGTGCCGGGCCGAGGGTCGCCCGCGGAGGACTGAGCCGGAGCGGTCAGCTCCGGCTGGGCAGGGCGGCGGTGGCCTCGCCGGTCACCTTCACCTCGCCCTCGCCGTTGGCCAAGCTGCATTCGAGGTCGACGAGGTTGCGGCCGTCCTCGACGCGCTTGGCCTTCACCACCACCTTGGTGGTCAGCTCCTCGCCCGGCCAGGTCTGGCGGGCGAAGCGCACCTGGTAGTGGGTCAGGGAACCGGCGCCCACGTAGTCGGTGACGGCGGTGCCGAGCAGGCCCATGGAGAACATGCCGTGGCCGAAGACGCTCGGCTGGCCGGCCTTGGTGGCCAGGATCTCGTCATGGTGCATGGGGTTGTAGTCGCCCGAGGCGCCGGCGTAGCGCACCAGGTCGGTACGCGTGAGCGTGTGCGAGATGGAAGGGGCTTCGTCGCCCTGCTCCACGTCTTCGAAGTAGATCGCCATCGTCACTTTCTCCTGTCTCAGGCGCCGGGCTCGGGGTCGCGGGGCAACCCCAGGATGCGCTCGGCGATCACGTTGCGCTGCACTTCGCTCGTCCCGCCCGCGATGGTGAGACACCGGGTGGAGAGAAATCCCCGGCTCCACTGCTGGGCTTCGCCCTCCACGGCGGCCGACTCGGGTCCGAGCAGCACCAGGCCCATCTCCTGCACCCGCTGCTCGTGCTCGGCCCCGAGGAGCTTGCGCACGCTCGCCTCCGGCCCGGGCTCGACACCCGAGACCGAGCGCAGGGTCGTGCGGGCGCCGAGCAGGGCCACCGACTGGGCCTCGGCCATGAGGCCGCCCACCTCGTCGAGCACGACCGCGTCGCCGGCATGGGGCCCCGAGGCCAGCGAACCCAGGATCCACTCGATCCCGAAGCCGAAGGTGGCGCCCGACGACATCGACACCCGCTCGTTGGCCAGCGTCGTGCGGGCCAGACGCCAGCCGTCGTTCACCGTGCCCACCACGCACTCGTCGGGGACGAAGACCTCGGTCAGGAAGACCTCGTTGAACATGGCCTCGCCGGTGATCTCGCGCAAGGGGCGGACCTCGATGCCGGGGCTGCGCATGTCGACGAGGAAGTAGGTGATGCCCTGGTGCTTGGCCGCGTCGGGGTCGCTGCGGGCCAGGCAGATCCCCCAGTCGGCCCGCTGCGCCATCGACGTCCACACCTTCTGGCCGGTGAGCAACCAGCCGCCGTCGTCGCGTTCGGCCCGGGTCGACAGCGCCGCCAGGTCGCTGCCCGCCCCTGGCTCGCTGAACAGCTGGCACCACCACAGCTCGCCGCGCAGCGTCGGACCCACGAAGCGCTCCTGCTGGGCCGCGGTGCCGTGGGCGATGATCGTGGGCAGCGCCCATGCGCCCACGGCGATGCTGGGCCGGAAGACGCCGGCGGCGGCCAGCTCCTCGTCGATCACCAGCTGCTCGACCGGCCCCGCCCCGCGTCCCCAGGGCTTGGGCCAGTGGGGGGTGAGCAGGCCGGTGGCCACCATCTGCTCGCGCTTGGCCGGGCCGCCGTGCACCTCGGCGACCGAGGCCACGAGCTCCCGCACCTCGCGGCGGAGATCCTCGGCGTCGGCGGGCAGCTCGGTGGTCAGCTGCCGGCGGCTCCCGGCCACCGCGGCGCGCGCCGCCTCCACCCGCAGCGGGTGTCCCCCGCCCAGGAGCTGGCGCAGGGTGAGGGCGCGGCGCACGTGGAGGTGCGCGTCGTGCTCCCAGGTGAAGCCCA
>DATGGF010000073.1:0-2005 GCA_035308625.1 Acidimicrobiales bacterium
GGTACTGAAGATCCAGACCAAGCTGCACCAGTGGGCCACCGACGCCCCCAACCGTCGGTTCGATGACCTCTACAACTTCGTCTGTGACCCGGCTGTGCTGGTTGACGCATGGCATCGGGTCCGGGGGAACCGAGGGGCCCGCTCAGCGGGCGTGGACGGCCAAACGGCCGCCTACGTTCAGATCGTGCGCGGCGTGGAGGAGTTCCTCGCCGATCTTCGGGCCGACTTGAAGGCCCGCACGTTCCGACCTCTCCCCGTGCGGGAACGGATGATCCCCAAGGCGAGCGGGAAGCTCCGCCGTCTCGGCATCCCGACCGTGCGGGACAGGGTGGTGCAAGCCGCCCTGAAGACGGTGCTCGAGCCCATCTTCGAGGCGGACTTCCAGCCGTGCTCCTACGGCTTCCGCCCCGGGCGCCGAACCCATGACGCGATCGCCGAGATCCACTTCTTCACCGCCCGCCCGCGCGACTACGAGTGGGTGCTGGAGGGTGACATCACGGCGTGCTTCGACGAGATCGACCACGCGGCGCTGATGGGCCGGGTGCGACATCGGATCGGAGACACCCATGTTCTGGGGTTGGTCAAAGCGTTCCTCAAGGCCGGGGTCCTCTCCGAGGACAGTGCTGAGCGGGACACCACGTCGGGCACCCCCCAAGGAGGCATCCTCTCCCCGCTGCTGGCCAACATCGCCCTGTCCGTCCTCGACGATCATTTCGCCGAAGCGTGGCAGGAGATGGGTGACTCCAACGCACGCAATCGACGTCGCCGACAGGGACTCGCCACCTACCGCCTCGTCCGCTATGCGGACGATTTCGTGGTGCTGGTGAAGGGAACCCGGGAGCACGCCGAACGCTTGCAGGACGAGACAGCAGCGGTTCTCCACTCGATGGGCCTGCGCCTCTCGCAGGAGAAGACGAGGATCATCCACATCGACGAAGGCTTCGATTTCCTCGGCTTCCGCGTCCAGCGCCAGCCGAAACGAGGCTCCGGGAAGCCAACCGTGTACACCTTCCCCACCAAGGCCGCCCTGGCCTCGGTCAAGGCGAAGGTGCGGGCGGCGACCCAGGGGGCAACGAACCAGTCGCTCGCAGTCTTGTGCTACCGGCTCTCGCCGGTCGTGCAGGGCTGGGTCATCTACTTCCGGCACGGGTCGTCGAAGGCCACCTTCGACTACCTGCGCCGCTTCACCTGGCGAAGGGTGCTCTGCTGGCTGCGCCACAAGCACCCGCACGCCAACTGGAAGTGGCTCCGACGCCGCTACCTCCCAGGGTGGTGGCCGACAGACGGCAACGTAACCTTGTTCGACCCGATGACGGTGGCGGTCACCCGTTACCGCTACCGGGCGCACAACATCGCGACGCCGTGGGCGACAGCGGGGACGGCCGCGTGACCGGCCGGCATGACCTCGCGGAGAGCCGGATGCGGCGGAAGTCGCACGTCCGGTTCGGAGGAGCGGGCCGGGGAAACGGACACCAGCGAAAGCGGTGCACCCGCGCCCCGGCCCGATCCCTACCAGGAGCGGTTGAACAAAGAGCTGCGCCGGCGCACCGACGTCGTCGGGATCTTCCCCAACCGCGACGCCATCTTCCGCCTCGTCGGCTCGGTGCTGGCCGAACAGCACGACGAGTAGCAGGTGGTGCGCCACTACATGAGCGCCGAGACCCTGGCCAAGGCCCGGCTCCGCATCATCGACGGTGAGGGAGAGGAGGTCACCCAGCACGAACTGGCCAGCGTCAGCTAGAACAGACCCGAAGCTGATGTGGTGGTCGTCGTCACACCACTCGCTGGGACTCGGCCGCCGTTCACCGCGAAGGACCCCTTGCACGCCGACCGAGCTGCTGGTCCCGGCGCCGGAGTCACTATCCCCGTACCCCGAGCCAAGCGGCCCCCGCCGGCACTCCCCGCCTCACTCGGAGCCGCTCTGAGGCCCCCCATCCGGCGGTCGCCGCGGGGGCCTTGGGGGGACGGGTCCTGCCCCTTCCCCGGGGCGCCCCATTGGGCCGCT
>DATGGF010000074.1:0-3814 GCA_035308625.1 Acidimicrobiales bacterium
CTCGTCGAGGGCACCGGCGCAGCCCACCCAGTAGAGGTACTCGACGTCGTCGGGGATCTGATCGGTCACCACGGGGATCTCGAAGTCGAGCGCGCCGACCCACTCGGTCCGCTTGGCCGACCCCAGGCCCCACGGGTCGCCCTGGTTCTCGATGTTGCGCAACATGAGCCCGGCCTCGCTCGGGAAGCGCGATTCCATCAGCACCTCGTAGCGGCGCATGTCCACGATGGCGTCGACGTGCTCGATGTCGACCGGGCACTGCTCCACGCAGGCGCCGCAGGTGAGGCACGACCACAGCACGTCGTCCTCGATGGTGGCCGGGACCAGGGACGGACGTTCAGCCAGCGAGGCCGCCGCCGTGTCGGCCTTGCCGTCACCGCCGGAGCCGGAGCCGTTGCCGGAGCCGGTGCCGTTGCCGTTGCCGTTGCCGTTGGACGACGCCTTGTGGGCGGCCAGCAGCGCCGGTCCCTCTTCGAGCAGCCGGTCGCGCAACCCCATGATGAGCAGCTTGGGGTTGAGCGGCTTGCCTGTGTTCCAGGCGGGACAGGCGTCCTGGCAACGACCGCACTCGGTGCAGGTGAAGGTGTCGAGCAATTGCTTCCAGCGGAAGTGCTCGATCTGGCCGGCGCCGAACACCGTGTCCTCGCTCACGTTCTCCATGTCCATGTCGGGCGTGGAGTAGAGCGCGCCCAGGGCCCGGGGGCGCCGCGACGTGGCCACGTTGATGGGGGCGAAGGCGATGTGCAGGTGCTTCGAGTACGAGAGGAAGACGAGGAAGCTCATGATCACGGCCACATTGACGAGGAGCAGTGCCGTCTCGACGTTCAGCGCCGTGCTGTGGCTGGCCGGGTGGAAGAGCACGCTCACGGCGCGAGAGGCGAACGGCCCCCAGCTCTTGCCGTAGGGGAAATCGCCGGTGCGTACCTGCGCGGCCCGGTAGCCGATGAGCGTGATCATGACCGAGCCGATCAGGCCCAGCGTCACCCAGGCGGCGTCGAGATGCGATCCGTAGAAGCGGCTGTCGCGCTCCCGGCGGGAAGGCGAGTTCGTCAGCCGGATGATGGCGAAGACGATCAGCGCCACCAGCACGGCGACGGCGAAGAAGTCCTCGATGAAGCCGAGCACGGGCGACGTTCCGATTCCGGGGATGGAAAAGGTCTTGGAGAACAGGTCCCCGAACGCCTCGATGATGGTGAGAAAGAGGATGGTGAAGCCCCAGAAGGTGAAGGCGTGGGCCAGGCCGGGCACCGTGCGCTTGAACAGCTTCTTCTGCCCGCCCACCTCGATGAGCTCGGCCCACACGTGTCCGGGCACGTCCTTGAACCTGGCCGGATCGGGGCGGCCGACCGCGACCAGACGGAAGAGATAGAGAAAGCGCCGCCCGGCGATGGCGATGGCGAGGGCGCTCACCGCCATGCCCACCACGATCCTCACTGCCACGAGATCCTCCCCGGATCCTCTGTCAGGCGCGGAAGTTCTCGAAGTACCGGCTCGGGGTCGGTCCCCGCTGCCCCTGGTACTTCGAGCCCAAGCCGGCTGAGCCGTACGGGTTGTCGGCCGGCGTGGTCATCCGCAGAAAGCTGATCTGGCCGATCTTCATACCCGGATACACCGTTATGGGCAGATTGGCCACATTGGAGAGCTCGAGCGTGAGGTGCCCGTCCCAGCCGGCGTCCACGAAGCCGGCGGTGGAGTGGATGAGCAGGCCCAGGCGGCCGAGTGAGGACTTGCCCTCGAGCCGGGCCACCAGGTCGCCTGGGAGGGTCACCCGCTCCAGGGTGGAGCCGAGGACGAATTCGCCCGGGTGCAGGATCAGGGCTTCGCCGGCCGGGACCTCCACCAGCTCGGTCAGGTCCTCCAGGTCCTCCCGGACGTCGATGACCCGCATCGAGTGGTTGCGGAACAGTCGGAAGAAGCGATCGACGTGGAGGTCGACCGACGAGGGCTGGATGCACTGGTCGCCCAACGGGTCGATGACGATGCGCTTGGCGTCCAGCTCCTCACGGATCGTCCTGTCTGAGAGAACCACGGGGCTGGACGATAGTGTGGGCGTCCTCCGCGGGCGTAGTTCAGCGGCAGAACATCAGCTTCCCAAGCTGAGAACGCGAGTTCGATTCTCGTCGCCCGCTCTCGTCGCAGTCCTGGTCAGAGGCATGGCCGTCTGGGTCATCGTCCGTGAGGTCGTCGACCATGGCGCGTTCATGGCGCGTCCGCTGTGCCATGGCCCGCCGTCGGCGGGCCTTCGGGGCCTCGTGAATCGGCGTGACGTTGTCCACTAGCGCCGCCGGCGCTGGCGCCGGCGTTGCTGCCTCGTCCGGTGCATCGGGCCCCTGCGACGACGACTGCCGGCTGGCCGCCACCATGACGTCGAGAGCATCGGCGATGGCCATGTCGCGCTTGCGGGTGGCGTGCTGGTACCGGAGGGCGGCCTCTGCACTGGCGTGGCCCATCCGGACCATGAGCTCTCGTGTACTAGCCCCAGTGGCCGCCGCCAGGGTATTTCCGGTGTGGCGGAGGTCGTGGAAGTGGAAGTGCTGAAGACCCCTCGCCCGGCGAGCCCGGTCCCAGGCCCGTTGGATCACGGCACGTCGCAACGGTCCGCCGTGGGCGCCACGGAAGAGTCGTCCCGTCGGCCCGGGTTCGGCGTACCGCTCGAGGTGCACGATCAGCTCCTCAACCATGAATGCAGGGAGGCTGATGACCCGACGCCCAGCTTCGCTCTTGGGCGGGCCGACGAGGTACCCGCCGTCCGCCAACTCCTGCAGCTGCTCGACGACAGCGACCGTGCCGGCATCCAGATCGACCCGTTCACGGGTGAGCGCCAGGAGCTCGCCCATGCGCAACCCTGCGAAGGTGGCCAGGAGCACCGTCAACCGGTACTGCCCACCGATCTCGTCGGCGAGGCCGAACACTTCTTCAACGGTCGTGATCGGTCGCTCGGCGCTGCGCGCGACACCACCACCTTTGATGGTGCAGGGGTTCCTCACGATGACACCATCGTCGACGGCGGTGGCGAGGAGTGTGCGCAAGAGGCGGTAGGCCTTGGCACACGTCGACTGGGCCAGACCCTTCTCGAAAAGGCTGGCATACCACGACCGCACAGCGGCACTGGTGATCGAGCTGATCTCCTTGCTCCCGAGCGCGGGGAGCACATGCAGGCGGAGGGTGAGCTCGTAGAGTTCGCGGGTGCGGGGTCGGATGCCGACTCTCGTCTTGAGCCAACTGTTGGCGTATTTGCTCAGCAGGACCCTGCCTTGGCGGGGATCTACCCACGTGCCCCGGACCTGATCCGTGCGCTCCTTGGAGGCGAAGTCCTCCGCCTCCTTCTTCGTCCGGAACGTGCGCTTGTAGTGGCGGCCCGAGGGATCCCGCCGTCGCACGTCGTAGACGACCTGGCCGTCAGCCAGCTTCCTGGTGTTGATGCTCATCGTCCGCCCCTTGGCGTGCAGCGACGACGTTCCTGGCGCGCTCTGACATCAGGGATCGGTGGGGACGAGCGCACGATCATCCCGGCTTTATTCTGCCTGGCGGGTGTCCAGGTGGCCCGGGCCACCCAACAGGGTCTCCACGAACCTGGCCAGAGCCCCGACCGGGACCCGACGGGCCCGACCTACCCGGACCGATTCGAGGACGCCGTCGGCCATGAGCTCGTAGACCTTGGTCCGCCCCAGGGACAGGAGCTCGCCTGCCTCTTCCGCAGTTAGCAGCACTTTCTCCGTCATCCGGCCTCCACGAGCTCAGTGTGCCGCTGCTCCCGGGCGGACCGCCTGGCCGACGCCAGCGCCCGGCGGGCCTGCTCCGCCAGGTAGGCGTC
>DATGGF010000075.1:0-3777 GCA_035308625.1 Acidimicrobiales bacterium
TGCCGAGGAGCGCGTCCAACACGGCTACCACGACAACAAGCCATGGCTGGCCTCGCACCGTCATTCCGTAGGGACCAAAACACAGCCCCGACACGACCAATGCTTGGACGATCGCGGCAAGGCCGAAGGCAAAGGCATAGCCGAGAACGAAGTCGGACTTTGCTATCGGCATGGTGAGTAGGCGTTCGAGCGTCCCGCTCGTGCGCTCACGCAAGGTCGCCACTGACGTGACCAGGAACATGACTACAAGGGGAAAGATGCCGAGCAGCTGGGGCCCGTACTTGTCGAAGTCGTGATCGCGTCCGTGGAGTATCCAGGCGAGCAACCCCATGAGGACAGCTGGGACCGCCACCATCAGGCCCACGGTGCGAGGGTCGTGACGAAGTTGTAAGAGGACCCGGCTTCCGGTGGCTCCCGTCCGGCGCCAAGTCACCGGCCATTCTCCTCGGTGGCTTGTGCCGCGCCTTCGATCAGGGTCACGAAGGCCGACTCGAAGTCCTCAGCGGCCGTACTCGCCAACAGGTCCGCCGGCGAGGTGTCGGCCAGGATCCGACCATCGCGCATGAGGAGCATGCGCTCGCAGCGCTCGGCTTCGTCCATCACGTGGCTGGACACCAGAAGGGTTGTCCCCCCGGCCGCCAGCCGGCGAAAGAGGGCCCACAGGTGCCTCCGCAGCAGCGGATCGAGGCCGACGGTCGGCTCGTCGAGCACAAGCAGACTCGGTGATCCCAACAAGGCCGTGGCCAAGGACACCCGCGTCCGTTCACCACCTGAGAGACGACCGACGAGCACCTCCGTGTGGTGTCCCAGATCGACCTCGGCCAGCACCCTCTCGACCGCGCCGGGCCCCTGGCCGATGATCTTGGCGAAGTACGAGAGGTTCTCTCGGACGGTCAGGTCCCCATAGACCGACGGCGATTGCGTCAGGTAACCGACCCGGGTCCGCAGACTCGGAGACCCCGCGGGCTCACCGAACAAGCGGATATCCCCCGCCTGCACCTGCTGTACTCCTACGAGCGACCGCATCAGGGTGGTCTTGCCGCACCCGCTCGGCCCCAACAAGCCGACCAGGGACCCGGCATCGATCATGAAGCTCACGTCGTCGACGGCGCGGGTGCGGCCGCGCACGACAGTCAGGTGTTCGACACAGACCGTGGTGCCGGCGGGCGGCTCGGCACGGTTCGGCACGGGATCATCCTTGCGGAACGCCACATCGGCTGCTCGGCGTTTGGCCAGGTCCAGAGTTAGAGCCCTGTCGACCGACCGCGGCTCCGCAGGGGCATAGAAAGGTTCGGCTGGGTGTTGGAATTAATGGCGGCCGGGACAAATGAGCCGGGCCGTGGGGGGAGGGCCTGTAGCCGCTCTTTGGCCCGGCCGCACCGGTGGGCCACGAAGCCCTCCGATCTGAGCGGACTCAGACTCAGATGTCGTAGTAGAGCATGCGAGTTCTGGGGCCTAAAACTGGCGTCCAGAAGTAGGCAGAGGCATAGGCTCGAATCGTGACGCGCTTTCGTATCGAATTCGTCGACGACGGATCGGAGATCGATCTGGAGGCCGACGACTTCGACGACGACGGTGAGTGGATCAGCATCTACCAGTATCTGCCTCGCGGAGCTGATCCAATGGCGCCAGCGACGACGAAGGACGTTGTGGCTTCGTTCGATCGTCGCTCACTTGTCGGGCCTCCGCGTCGGGTCAGCTGAAACCTCGTTCGGAACCCCCCAGAGTGGCCTCAGGAGTCGATGGCCGAGAGCTTCTCGCGCAAGATCGCCAATGCCCCGAGCCGACGTTCGAGCTTTTCTGGATCGGCGACGTCCCGCGTCCGGATCCGGGTTTCCAGCTGGTCGAGGCGAGTTGATTCACGTTGGGCCAATCGACCGCGCTCCTCGCCCTCTCGCTTGCGCAGGGCACGCAGGAAGGCCGCTTGCGCATCGACGGAGCGCTTGAAGCCCAGGCTGCTAGCGACAGCCGCGTACGTCTTTCCGGAGTCACGCAACGTCAGGGCCTGCTCGTCGGAATTCCGGTTCGAGTGCGAAGGAGGCCGCGACGAAGATTGACGCTCGCCGCGCTCACCCCGCTCTTCGAAGCCTCGGCGACCGTCGTTGTCGCCGCGCTTAGGCAAGACGCACCGACTTGGCTTGTGGGCCCTTCGGTCCTTGCTCCCACTCGGACTGGACGCGCCGTCCCTCGATCAACTCCGGGTAGCTGGAGCGGTCGAAACCGTGATCCTTCGACGCGTCGAACCGTTTCACGGTGCCGTCGACCACGCCAACGCCTCAATTCCCCACGCAGACACTTGCGGGAGACACCGTGTCAACCGGCAATGACAAACGGCTTGCGTGAACCACCGAACGCCAACCAGCAGCATAGCCGCATTTGCACTGGGGTGGAGCCGCCGCGCCCGAGCGATGGGCCTATGGACAGGGGGCCCGCGCTATCTCGATCTCACCCCTTGCGAGCCTGATTCTGTTGCGCAGACTTCTCGCCACCCTACGCGAACCGTGTCATGACGCGTCTGAGCGATGCTGCGGTGGAGCCGCGCCTCACGCAGACGGGGACGAAGGAACGTTGTGCGTCGAAGGATCAGTCGAGGCGGACCAGGACCGCTACCGGTGGGCGGGACCGCCCCCACTCCACGGTGATGCCGTCGCTGCGCATGGTGGCCACGAAACGGGTGATCGAGACGAAGACCGCCACGGCCGTCAGGCCCCAGGTCACCGCCGTGCGCTCGACGACGAAGGTTCGCACCGACGACGAGAGCAGCAACCACAGGACGATCCCGGCGTTGAGCAGCAACATGGTGGCCCACAACAGCGAGATTCGGACGAAGAACCGCCGGACCCGTGGACGTGCCAGGAGCAAGGGGTCGATCGGGCAGAAATCGTGCGCGAAGCGCTGGGTGATAGGGCGCCCCGCGATGGCCGAACCGACGAGCACCAGCGACGCGACCACGGCCATGAGCATGGGCTGAGCGAAGTAGACGACCGCGCTCCCAGTCACGAACGCCACCACCGTGCGCACCGTGAGCAACAGAGTTCCCAATACCAGCAAGGTCGAGATTCGCTCGCCGCGTCTGATTCGTCGCAGAAGGGCCAGATATGACCAAGCGAGGGCACCGACGAGTGCGCTTCGGAAGCCCATGATCACCAGGACCACGTAGAAGAGGGCGAGGGGACCGACGACCGCCTCGAGGACCACCGGCCACGCGTGGCGCAACGTCGAGCGCGGAGACGGAAGGGTGAGATGGTCGTGCTCGCTGCCTTGCTGGCGCGAGAGCGTGATGGGGGTCATAGCCCGGCTCGCGCTCGGAGATACAGGCTTCATGATGCTGATGTCCGAGGAACAGCGCGACCCTCGCGCTCCAGCCTTGTCGACTGGAGCGCGAGGATCGAGCGGTCAGATCGCTCGGACGGTCTTGGCCTGGGGGCCCTTGGGGCCCTGCTCCGTCTCGTAGGAGACCCTCTGTCCCTCGGTCAGCTCCCGATATCCGGAGCCCGCGATGGATGAGTAGTGCGCGAAGACGTCAGGCGTGCTGTCGTCAGGGGTGATGAATCCGAAGCCCTTGGTGGCGTTGAACCACTTCACGGTTCCTTCGGCCATTGTTTCTTACCTCTATTTCTCCACGCATAGTCGTTTGCGGGAGAAACCCGAAGGCATGACCGGCAACGCGCTCGGCGTGCGTGAACCTCACTGAGCGTTAAACCACGATAGCGCAGGCCCGTCCGGTCTGCATTCGGGAGCCGGGCCAGCCGGTTTGGCATCGGGCCGATGAACTCC
>DATGGF010000076.1:0-1986 GCA_035308625.1 Acidimicrobiales bacterium
GTCCCCGAGTACAGCCACGACACGCCCCTCGACGCGGTGCGCTCCCTGAGCACCCAGCGCACCAACCTGGTCGAGTGGTTGCAGATCCTGGGCGCGACCTCCACCGAGCCTGAGGACTGAGCGCTCAGACCGGGCGGACGAACCCGGCCAGCATCCTCCCGACCTCGATGGTGGCGGTGCCGGTGGTGACGACCGGGTCCTGGGCCGCGAAGGCCCGGAGCTCGTCCTCGTCCTCGGCTTCGACGACGCCGAGGCCCCACGAACCCGTGGAATCGAGGACGGGACCGAACACCACCATGCGGCCTTGCTCCACCAGCGGACGCCAGTGCGCCGCATGCCGGCCCATGATCTCGCGCTCCGCGTCGGACATGTCGAGGGCGAAGGTCGGACGAGGTGCCTGCAACCGGAACACATAGGTCGGCATGACGCCGAGGCTAATTCTCAGTGCTGCCGACGTCGGCGGACCGGCATGTCGTCACGGCCGGTGCAACCACAGCAACCCGGAGCTGTCCGCGTACGAGGGCGGCCCCAGGGCGGCCGCCAGCAAGCGCTCGGCCACCACGGCGTGAGCACCGGACCGCACCACCACGATGGCGGTCGCCCCCTGGCCCCAGGCGTTGGCCCGCACCCCGTCGACCAAGGGGGCCGAGAAGGGAGGGTGCTGCCGCCCGAGGGAGATCCCCACGAACACCTCCCCCAGGGGCCCCGTGACCGGGCTCACCGTGGCGCGCCCTCGTGGTCCCGGGACGATGGCGTAGCCGTCGGTCGTGGCATACGAGAAGTCGGCCTTCGCTTGCCACACGAGCCCTTCGGCGTGGGCCCCGTGCGGCAACGGGAACTCGCGCACGACCGCGCCGGCCGGCAAGGACGCCACGCGCGTCAGCACGGCCGGCTGGGTCAGCACTTCCGTGGGATACGGCCACGGCATGGCCAATCCCATCGGCACCAGGGCCACCAGGGCCACACCTGCCGGTGCGAGAACGGCGGCGGTCCCGCCGCGCCGCTGCAGCGCGTGGTGGACGTGCCCGAGCACCCGTACGAGGGCCAGCGCGCAGAACACATCGGTGATGGCCGCGAACCGGCTGGTGGCCATGGAGGACACCACGGGCAGGTGCGCCAGAGGCCAGGCCGGCAGGGGGACGCCGGAGTCGGACGTTCCCAGGTGCAAGGTGGGTCCCAGCGAGATCACCGCGCACAGCCCGGCCAGGGCCAGGGCGAAACGCAGGATGCGATCACCCCGCCACCGCCATCCGGCGGCCACGAGGACCACCAACAACGGCACCCCCAGGTACGCGCTGTTCCCGCCACTCAAGAACTCGGCCCGTGCCAGTTGCCCATGCGGCAGCACGAAGGACGTGAGCGAGGCCGATGCCTGGGTCATGTCGCCGAACACGGCCCCGGAGAAGTGCCGTGGGCCATGGAGGTACCACCACAGCGGATAGGCGAGCAGGGCACCCGAGATCACCGCGCCGGTGGCCAGCGCCGGGGCCATGGCCCACAAGTGGTGCCGGCCCGGCTTGGTCGCGAGCGACGCCACGGCGATCACGGCCGCGATGACCACCACCATGGCCAGCAACTCCATCGACACGAAGAACTCGCCTACGACGAGGGCGGCGAGGAGGACGCCGGCACCCCAGGGCCGTGCCGGGGGCACGCGGACGAGACGGTCGGCCAACAACAGCGCGATCGGGACCACCAACACCACGGTGAGGTCGAGGTGCCCATAGCGCAGGTCGGTCGCCACGAAGGGGCCGAACCCGAAGAGCAGCCCACCGGCGAATGCCGCCGGGGCCCAGTTGGTGAACCGCCGGAGGACGGCGAACGCGACGAGGGCGTCGGCCGCCGGCGCCAGCGTCACCGCCACCGTGAAGGCGGCGACGGGACCGAAGGCCAAGGTGACCGGAGCGAGAACCAGGTCGACCAGCAGTGCGGCGGTGCTCGAAAGGACGTTCAGGCCGTCCGGGAAGAACATGGCGCGGCTGAACA
>DATGGF010000077.1:0-2407 GCA_035308625.1 Acidimicrobiales bacterium
GCCCGAAGCTCCGGTATGCGGTCCGGCCGGAAGAGCACGACGCGACGTCGTGCGATGGCCCGGAAGTGGTCGACCGATCGCCGGCGCCCGATGGTGAACAGCAGCCGCCGAAAGGCGCGCTCGTCACCGTGGAACCGGCGCAGGGCGCGCGCCGTGGCGATCCACGTCTCGGTGGCCACGTCCTCGGCGGATGGCCCGACGAGTCCCCAGAGGAATTGCAGCAGGGCCGGCTGATGTTCCCGGTACAGAGCGCCAAGCGCCCATTCGTCTCCGGCGCCGGCTGCGGCCAAGATGTCGCGCGCGGCGATCGGATCTTCGAAACGGCCCATCTATCCACCCTGGCATAGGCCCTCACCATCGGTGGCCGCCAGCACGCTGTGTTGTTGCCGTGGTGGGTTCTTTGCCTCGTGGGTTTTCACCAGCTCCGACGCCACGGAGCTCGGCGGCGATCAGTGCGTGGGCAGCGAGGCGAACGGCACGGCGCCGGCGGGTGCGGGCAGATGGAGACTCTCCCCCCAGTGGGTGAAGGCCCCGACGTCGTTCACCGCCGTGGAGGAGTTGGAAGCCTGACCGGTGAAGCCGACGGGCACAGTGGGGTTCGACGTCGAGACGTAGAGCACCGCGGTGCCGCTCACGCCTTTCGCGCTCGTGCCCGGCAGGCCGCCGCGCACGCCGATCACTTCGTGCCCGGCGATCTTGCCCGGAGTGGACGCGTCAAGGGTTCCCGATGGTGACAACTGCGAGAGGATCCCGCGCAGGGTGATGAGCTGGGTCATCGGGGCGTAGAGCGGATCCGACGAAGCCACCGAGATCCATCGGTTGGCATACGCCGTGGCGACGGCAGCCGGCAGTCCCACCGTCTGTTGCAGGCCGCCCGCGTTGCCGCGCACGAAGGCCCGCCCGTCGGGCAGGAGCTCCACTTCCAACGCGCTGGTACCGGTGACGATGGTCTGGTGGCCGTCGTTGCGCCCGGCGTCGCCCGTGATCGTCTGGGTCTGGGACTGGCCGGTGGCCTTGATCACGTAGTGGACGCCCACTTGGGCCTCCCCGGCCGAGACCCCGGCCGAGAGGATCTGCGACGGGCTCTTGCCCGCCAGCTCGCCGGCCGCGCCCGAGCCGCATGCGCTCAGCCCAAGGGCGAGGCCCGCGCCAACCATGAAGCCGGTGGTCCGCCCACGCACGCCCGCGGACGTTAGTGCACGGCCTGTCGGATGCCGGTTTGGCTCGGAGCACTCGACCGGCAGGCCGTGGTGCGCGAGGGTGGGCCATGGCCGGGGCCCGTTTCGACGCTGACATGCACCTCTACGAGACACGGGACCTGTGGGCCCGGTATCTCGATCCCGGGCAACGGCACCTGGCCCTCAGCATCGTGGACGACGATCTGGGTCATGCCTGGCTGACCCAGGGCGACCGCCGGATCGATCTGGCCGAGGTCCACCATCCCGGTGACCTCGACGCCATGGGCGCCTACCGCCAGCGTGTGCGCCACGGCCTCCCGCCGGAAGTGCCGTTCGACGAAGCCCTCCCGCTCGCCTTTCACGACCCCGAGGCGCGCCTGGCCCAACTCGACGAGTTCGGCCTCGACGCCGCGGTCACCTTCCCCAACTACGGACTTCTGTGGGAACGCCCGCTCCAGGACCGTCTCGAGGCGACCCTGGCCAACATGCACGCGTGGAACCGGTACGTCGGTGAGGTGGCGGCGGCGGGGCGGGGCCGGTTGTACCCGGTGGCCCACCTCAGCCTGCGCGACCTCAACTGGCTGGAGGCCGAGCTCGCGCAACTGTCGGCGGCCGGCGTCCGCCTGGCCATGGTGGCGCCGGCGCTGGTGGACGGGAAGCCGCTGTCGCACCCCGATCTCGACCGGGCCTGGAGCCTGTTCGAGGAGCACGACGTGGCGCCGGTGTTCCACGTCTCGGCGTTCCCCCATCCGTTCCACGACGAGTGGTACGACACCGACCCCGACAGCGGGGCGCCGGTGCTGTCGTCGGTGTTCATCTGGTCGGCGCCGGCGCTGGCCATCTGCGACCTGGCCATCCACGGCGTGTTCGAGGCCCATCCCCGCCTGCGCCTGGGGGTCATGGAGCTGTCGGCCATCTGGGTGCCCATGTTCCTGCTCATGATGGACGGGGGCTTTGACTTCCACGCGCGCTTCAACGGCCAGCCCTTGCGATCGCTGCCACTGCGGCCGAGCGAGTACGTGCGTCGGCAGGTGCGCGTGGCGGTGTTCTGTTACGAGGGCCCGCGCCGGCTCATCCGTGACTTGGGCGAGGACATGCTCATGTTCTCGAGCGACTACCCGCACGCCGAAGGCATCGCGCAGCCGGTGGCCGACTACGAGCGCATCACCGGCCCGGTGGACGGTCGGGCCGGTGAGCAGCTCTATGCGGGCAACTTGGAGTGGTTGGTG
>DATGGF010000078.1:0-2861 GCA_035308625.1 Acidimicrobiales bacterium
CGAACGAGTGATAGCCGGCCTCCTCGGCGGCCTGGGCCAACGGCAGGTAGAAGCGAGGGTCGGTCATCGACTCGGCGTAGCTGAATCTCATCAGAAGCTCTCCTCGTCCCCCGGCCTCGCCATCAACTCCCCCGGCCTCGCCATCAACTCCCCCGGCCTCCCGTCCGCTTCCTCGCCGTCCCCGGCCGGCCCGCTCCCGGGCCTCGCCGGCCCCGGCGCCCGTCAGGTATTGGGCTTGTCACCAGCGGCCGCGGCCTTTCGGTACTCCTCGAGGCGGTCGATGAGCGCCATGCGCTCCACCCCCACCTCGCCGAACCGAGAGGCGATCTCCTCGGGGCTCCACTGGCCTTCGGTGCGCATCTCCCGGACCTCCGCCGGCTGGTTCCACACCGCGATCCGGCCGCCCACCACGGTGTAGACCTGGCCGGTGACCTCCGCGGCGGCGTCGGACAGGAGGTAGACGACCATCGGGGCCACGTCCTCCGGCTCCCCCATCTCGCCGAGCTCCATGGGCACGTTGGCCGACATACGGGTTCGGGCGATCGGGGCGATGGCATTGGCCCTGACCCCGTAGCGATGCAGTCCGACGGCCGCCGACCGCACCAGCGAGACGATCCCACCCTTGGCCGCCGAATAGTTGGCCTGGGCGACGCTGCCGGCGAAGGCCCCGGACGTGAATCCGACCAGCGAGCCCGACTCCTGCTTCCGCATGACCGCCGCCGCGTGCCGGAACACCGTGAAATGGCCCTTGAGGTGGGTGGCGATCACGGCATCCCACTCGTCCTCGGACATGTTGAAGAGCATGCGCTCGCGCAAGATGCCGGCCACGGCCACCACTCCGTCGATCCGGCCCCAAGCCTCCACCGCGGCATCGACAACTCGAGAGCCGCCGGCCATGGTGCTCACGTCCTCGGCGACCGCCACCGCCTCGCCACCGGCACCCGCGATCTCCGCCACCACGGCGTCGGCCACCTCGCTCCGTGGGTCCTCACCGGCAAGGCCCACGCCGATGTCGGCCACGACCACCTTGGCGCCCTCGGCGGCGCACGCCACCGCGCAGGCGCGTCCGATACCACCACCCGCCCCCGTGATGGCAACGACCTTTTCCTCAAGGAACCCTGCCACTGCGTTCTCCTTCCGGCGGCGACGGCCTTTCCTCGGCCCCTGGACTGGCGGATGCCCCGGGGGGCGCTTGATCATAAGCGAGAACGTGTTCTAGCGTCAGCCGCATGACCGACTTCGGCTTCTGGGCGATGGCCCAGGAAGAGCCCGGCCATCTCGCTCTGGTCGGACCAGATGGGACCGAGTACAAGGCCGGTGAATTGCTCTCCCGGGCCAACCAGGTCGTGCACGGCCTGCGCTCCCTCGGCTTGTCCCACGGCGACACGATCGCCTTCGTCCTTCCCAACTGCCCCGAGGTCTTCGAGATCTATCTCGCCGCGCTCCAGGCTGGTTGGTACATCGTCCCGATCAACCATCACTTGGTCGCTCCCGAAGTCGCATACATCGTGAAGGACTCGGGTGCCACCGTCTTCGTCGGTCACGAGCGCTTCGCTGAGGTGTGCCGCGACGCGGCCCGGGAGTCGGGGGTCGCGCCCGACCACTGCTTCGCCATCGGGACCATTGAGGGTTTCGGCTCGTTCGCGGCCCTCCGGGATGCTCAGCGCTCCGACCTGCCCGAAGACCGCCAGCTCGGTGACACCATGAATTACACGTCGGGCACCACGGGCAATCCGAAAGGCGTCCGCCGGGGCCTGTCCGGCGCCAACCCCGACGACGCTGCCATCGGGTTGGGCGGGATCCTGCTGCTCTTCGGGATCCAGTCCCGGGACGACAATGTCCACATCGTCGGGTCGCCGCTCTACCACACGGCCGTGCTCCGGTTCTCGGGCGCGGCCATCCACATGGGCCACACGGTGGTGCTCATGGATAAATGGACCGGCGAGGGGATGCTCGAGCTCATGGAGCGTTACCGGGTCACCCACTCCCACATGGTCCCGACCCAGTTCCATCGTCTCCTGTCCCTGCCGGACGAGACGAGGAACAAGTACGACCTTTCTTCGCTCCGCCACATGATCCACGCCGCCGCGCCATGTCCCGTCGACACGAAGCACAAGATGATCGCCTGGTGGGGCCCGGTCATCGACGAGTACTACGCCGCCTCCGAAGGCGGAGGAACCTTGGTCAACACTGAAGAGTGGCTAGGGAAGCCGGGCACCGTGGGCCGGCCTTGGCCGATCTCGGAGATCGCCATCTTCGACGACGACGAGAACCGGCTCGAGGCCAACCAGATCGGGACCGTGTACATGGCCATGGGGTCGGCCGACTTCGAGTACCACGGGGACAAGGAAAAGACCAGGAAGAACAGGATCGGGAAGTTCTTCACCGTCGGTGACATCGGCTACCTCGACGACGACGGCTTCCTCTTCCTGCGCGATCGCAAGACCGACATGATCATCTCCGGCGGAGCCAACATCTATCCGGCCGAGATCGAGAGCGTGCTGCTGGGCCATCCCAAGATCGTCGACGCGGCGGTGTTCGGCATTCCCCACGACGACTGGGGCGAGGAAGTCAAGGCCGTCGTCCAACCCGTCGACGACGTCGTAGGGTCGCCTGAGCTGGAGGCCGAGATCCTGGCCTGGTGCGAGGGCCGGCTTGCGAAGTTCAAGACTCCCAAGACCATCGACTTCACCGACGACATGCCGCGCGACCCCAACGGCAAGCTCTACAAGCGCAAGCTGCGCGACCCGTACTGGGAGGGGCGCGAGCGCGCCATCTGAGGCCGCCCGGCGGCCCGGCCGCGGGCGGATCTCAGGCGCCGCGGGCGGATATCAGGCGCCGCGGGCGGCGCGCACGGCGTC
>DATGGF010000079.1:0-2809 GCA_035308625.1 Acidimicrobiales bacterium
CGAAGGACTTGTGCAGGTCCTCGACGAAGATGGCCGGCCCGTCCCATGTTCCTGTTGCGATTGCGCTCACCGTCACCTACCTGCCTTGCGTGCCTGCCCGTAGAGACGGCGGCCTCTCGGGGAACTCATCGGTGGTGACGAGGAGCGAGGACCGCCCGGGTGGAGGGCGCCCAGGCCCATCCATGGTGTCAAGAATAACTTGACAATGACCCTACGTCAAGACCATCCTGACACATGGCCACCGCGCGACACGGCAACTCCCGTTCGGTCCCGCCGCTCATGACGGCCACGTGGGAGAGCGCCACCGCTGATCCCGATCCTTTGGTCGCGCTGGGCGCCACGCGCGCGCTGGTGGGCCTGTTGTCCACGTGGGAGGCCAAGTTGGCCACCGAAGCCGTGGCCGCCGGCTCGACCTGGGAAGCCATCGGCAGCTCGGTCGGTGTCAGCCGGCAGGCCGCCTGGGAACGGTTCCATGACGACGTGGCCGACTTCAAGCGCCAGATCAAGACGGAGCTGCACACGTTGCGGGACCGCCATCGTCAAGAGATGCTCGATTGGCGCGACGAGGTCAAGCGCCGCGCACGCCAACGGGGACGCGGTCGCTGACCCGGTGCGGCGATGGGCGGGGGCTACGTCGGCCGACGCGACTCGAGCAGGTCGGTGATATAGGCCGGAAGGGCGACCTCTCGGCCCGGCTCGGCATCAGGCTCTGGTGCACCCAGGCTGGTGACGAACGGGACGTGACCGGCCCATACGGGGAGATCGAGGTCTTCGGGGTCGTCGATCGGGCCACCGCGGCGCACCTTGGCCGACCCCTCTTCGATGGGGAAGGCCACCACCAGGGTCGACCGCAGTTCCGTGTCGGTGGGGAGGCGGGCATCGGCGCTGCGACCCGGCGCCATGTGCTCGACGATGGCCAGCACCGCGGCGCGCTTGTCATCGACGTCCTCGACGGCCCTCCCTCGGCCGAACAGGACGACTGACCGGTAGTTCATGGAGTGGTGGAAGGCCGACCGGGCCAGCACGAGGCCGTCGAGCAGGGTCACGGTGACGCAGGCGTCGATCCCCGTCGCCAGGGCCCGCAGCATGCGATTCCCGGCCGCGCCGTGCAGGTACACCGTGTCGCCTACCCGGGCGTAGGCCGTGGGAAGGACGACCGTGGAACCGTCCTCGGCGAAGCCGACGTGACAGATGAACCCCTCATCGAGGATGCGCTCGATCAGCCCACGCTCGTGGCTGCCGCGTTCCTTCTTGCGCCGAAGGCGGGTCCGATCGCTAGGGGCCAGCTCGCTATCGGCCATGGGCCATTTTGGCCCGTCGGGAGCGGGGCGCGATCGAACGCTTCCGATCGGACGCCGCCACCACCCCGGTCTTGAGGCGGCCGAGGACAAGGCGCCACGCCGCCTTCATGAATTCGGCCTGTGGTTGCGTGTCGACGAGCTGGTGCACTTCGACTCGTGCGCCGCCCCGCGGTCGGGGCCGGACCCACAGGTAGCCAGTCATGAGCCCACCCGGTATCGGGACGTTGTCGTCCTCGAAATCCCACTTCATGACGATCAGCTCGGGGGGTGCTACGAGCTCGTAGCGGCCCCGCACCTCGGTTCCCCACTCCAAAGTGGTGGCGAATTCGCCGTCGGCGATGCGCACCGGCACGCCCATCCAGCGCGAATAGACCTCGGGATCGGTGAAGGCGCGGAAGGTGGTGGCCTGGTCCGTCTCGACGTCGACTGTGGCTACCGTCATCGGCTTGATCTTGGAATCCGGCAGGTCGCGCTCGGGGGTGTCGTCAGCCGCTGTCCATTTGGTGGAGGCTTCGAGGGCAGCGTGCAAGCCCTGCAGTGCCTCGTGCCGGGCCCGGTAGCGGCGCGACGTGCCTGCCGGCGCCATGGTCACCAGGCCGGCTTCGCGCAGCACGGCCAGGTGCTGCGAGATGGTGGGCTTCGTCAGGGCAAACGAGGCGGCGATTTCTCCCGCCGGTAGCTCGCGCTCCCAGATCAGCCCGAGGATGTCCCGGCGCACGGGTGACGTGAGCGCGGCCATGACTTTGTCGATGTCGCGCACCCGCTTGCCTCCCGTGCGGTCGAGGCCTACAGTTCGGCCGCTATCTAATTTAGCCCTAACCGAAACAGGCGAAAGACGGGGAGGTTCGGGACGATGGCGTCCAAGGACACGTGGCCCACGATCCACGCCGAGCGCAAGGCGCTCGCCACCGAGTTGGAGGGCCTGAGCGACGAGCAGTGGGCCGCGCCGACCGAGTGCACGGAGTGGACCGTGCGGGACGTGGTCGCGCACATGACGGCGACGGCCAAGATCAGCGGGGGAGCGTTCTTCCCAAAGCTGATTGCATCGGGCTTCAGCCTCACCAACATGCAGCGCAAGGACATCGCCCGCGAGCGCGGCAGCTCCCCGGCCGACGCGTTGGCGCGATTCAGTGCCGAGGTCGACTCGTCCAAGCATCCCCCGGGCCCCAACCCGACATGGCTCGGCGAGGTGATCATCCACTCCGAGGACATCCGTCGGGCCCTCGGTCTCAGCCACACCTACCCGCCGGCAGCCGTGATCGAGGTGCTCGACTTCTACAAGGGTTCGAACCTGGTCATCGGGGCGAAGAAGCGTGTGGCCGGTGTGCAGTTGCGCGCCACCGACGCGGCCTGGTCCACCGGGAGCGGGCCCGAGGCGTCGGGCCCGTCGATCTCGCTCCTCATGGCCATGACCGGCCGTAAGAGCGCGCTGGCCGAGTTGTCCGGACCCGGGGTCGAGACGCTGCGAGCCCGGGCCTGAGAGACCCGGCCGGCACCACGAACCGACC
>DATGGF010000080.1:0-1515 GCA_035308625.1 Acidimicrobiales bacterium
GTCTCGGCCTGGTCGTCCATGGTGTGGCCGGTGGCGGCGTCCTCGCCGAGCCGGGCCCGGCGGGCGGCGCGAGCCCGGGCCTCGAGATTGGGGCCCGGTTCGACCTGCACCTGCTCGGCCCGGAAGGCCGCGCCGACACGCGCCGCGGCGGCCGCCACCACCTCCGCCTCTTCGTCCGAACCGGGGCGCAGCCCGTGGTCGACATGGACGGCGGTGACCCGGCATCCGGCCTCGGCGGCCAGGACGAGGAGGGCGAGCGAATCGGCGCCGCCCGACACCGCGCAGAGCACCTCGGACCCCGGGGGCGGGAACGTCGCTCGGCCGGCGAGCTCGCCCGTCCCCGGTGGCGACATCAGCCGGTGGCCAGCTGCGGGGTCGAGACCCGCGCCACCCAGCGGCTGGGGTCGCGGATCTCCTCCATGGTGGGAAGGAGCTCGGGGCCCTCCCACACCCGGGCCAGCAGGGCGGGACCGCCAGATGCCTCCACCGCCGCGATGAAGCGCTCGCCCATGGCGTACTGCTTCAACTTGGCTTCGATGCCGAGCAGCTGCTGGAGGACGCGGGCGGGGAACCCGGCCTTGGAGCGTCGTTCCTGGAGGACCTGGGCGAACCGGGACGCCGCCGGGAGCTCCGCCGCCCCGGCCCGGCTCATGGTCACGTCCCCGTGCCCCTCGAGCAGGCTCATCATGGCTTGGATCTGCCCGATGACGGCCAGCTGCTCGGGCGGCGCGATCAGCCCCAGCAAGCCTGCCTCCTCGAGCGGGTTGTGGCCACTGCGCACGGCCTGGGCGGCGCGCCGCAACGTGTCGGCGACCCGGCGCGGATCGGGGGCCATGCCCGTCAGTGCTTTGTCCACCAGGGACAGGAAGTGGGGCCGGAGCCAGGGCACGGCGGTGAACTGGCAGCGATGCGTCACCTCGTGCAGGGCGATCCACAAACGGAACTGCCGCGACGGAAAGCCGTGGCGGCGCTCGAGAGCCACGATGTTCGGGCCCACGTAGCTGACGACGTCGCCACTGTCGTCACCTTCGGTGAGCAGCAAGTCGTACTGGCCGAGCACACGGGTCGACATCCACCCGAGGACGAGTCCGAGCTGCGCGCCGGCCGTCGTGCGCGCCGCGCCACCGAAGGGACCGGGCAGGCCACCGGCGCCGGGCAGCTGGCCGAGCACGGGCTCGAGCAGGCGCCGGAAGGAGGAGATGTTGCGCTTGGCCCAGTCGACGCGGTCGACGACCTGGGCGCGCGGCGGGCCCGACGCCGGGTGCAGGCCCGTCTCGGCCACCACCAACTGCTCGGCGTGCAGGGTGAACTCGGCGAAGTCGTCCCGCAGCTGCGCCTCGGTGCGCGCATCGAGCGGTGGGGCGGCTGTGCCGAACGGAGCGCGGCCGGAGGAGACCCACGTGGCCACGCGCTCGGCCGTTTCCCAGGACACCGGGGTGCTCACCGGGCCAGTCTACGGAGGGCGCCCGGCGCCCGTCCGCGTCCGGCGGATTAGGCGATCTTGCGACCTCGCAT
>DATGGF010000081.1:0-12762 GCA_035308625.1 Acidimicrobiales bacterium
TGTCGCCGTAGTGATCGAGCACCTCTCGGACCTCCATTGTGACGTGGTCCCCGACTATCTCCTTGGCCAGGAAGGCACAGATCGCATTCGTGCCCCACATCTCCCGGCTGACGTCGTTGACGTAGGCGTCGGGCGTGAAGGTGGCGACGATTCGGTCGAGGTCGAAGGCGTTGACCGCCGCCACGAACTCGGCCACCACACCTCGGAGCTCGGTGGCGACAGGCATGGCTTCCTCCTTGTTCTGATCGGCCCATATGACCGATGACCCCACGTTGGGCGATGCCGTGAGGGGAGAGTCAAGGGGTCCCAGCCGGGTTGACTCTCCCCCTGGTGGAAGGTCGAGACTGGGCATATGGCTGGCTCCTTGACGATCGGCGACTTCTCCCGGGTCACGTTCCTCAGCGTCAAGACGCTGCGCCACTACCACCGGGCCGGCCTCCTCGAACCGGAGGAAGTCGATCCGGTCACCGGCTATCGCCGGTACTCGAGCGACCAGATCCCGATCGCTCAGGTGATCCGACGGTTCCGGGAACTCGACATGCCGCTCGACGACATCGGAAGGGTGCTACGGGCACCCGATCCGGCGACTCGGTCGCAGCTCATCGCCGCCCACCTCACCCGCTTGGAGGAGACCCTCGGAGAGACCCAGCGCGCCGTGGCCTCCCTACGAGACCTCATCGAACACCCCTCACCGTCCGCGGTGATCGAGCACCGGCGACTACCGGCCACCTCGGCAGCGGCCATCACGGCCACGGTGAATGTCGGCGATCTCGTGGCCTGGTATCACGGGGCGATCGGTGAGATCCGGGGGACTCTCTCGGCGCAGGACGTCGTCCCCAGCGGACCTCCCGGCGGGATCTACGCCAACGAGCTGTTCGCTGAAGAGCGCGGAGATGCCACCCTCTTCTTCCCGGTGATCGGCGAGTTCCGGCCGGTCGGGCGGGTCGGACCGATATCAGTGCCGGGAGCAGAGCTTGCCGTAATCACTCACACCGGCTCGCACGACGATCTTGACCGTTCCTATGGGGCGCTGGCGACCTACGTGAGCGAACATGCCCTCGCGGTCGATGGCCTAATTCGCGAGTGTTATGTGGTCGGACCCCATGACACTGACGACGAGGCGGCGTGGATGACTGAGATCGGCTGGCCGATCTTCGAGACACGGCCCACGAGCAATGGCGCATCTGAGCTGAACACCGACCCATAAAGCACTTCTCGCCCGATCCACTTGCGTGCATCTTGAAGCATTAGCGGGCCGTTCTGGCCTGGACAAACAGTTTCAGGTCCCAGGCACCCCTTGAGTTCGTGCTCTCCTCGATCGCCGAACTCGGTCCCAGACCCTGCGACCAGATCCTGCACCCTCCCCGAGACCAGGACCTCGCTCGCGGCGGACCGAGCGCCCGCGCGGTCCGTAACCACTGTGCCTATTTGTGGGCGGACAGTCCATCAGGAGGACATCGTGAGGCATCCAACACGGTTACTAATGGCCCTCGGCATCGTGGCCGCCGTCGCGGGAACAGGCACCGCGATCGCTCGGGCATCTGGCGCCGCCTCGGCGATTGTGCGCAGACCCCCCTCGATATCGGTAACGGGCCTCGCCGCGCTCGCTACCGTGAACGTCGCGACTGCCACAGCAGGGGATAAGTCCGAGCGGATCCTGACCGATGCCAAGGGACTGCCCTTGTACACCTACAACCTGGACACGGCGACCCAATCCAACGTGAACGGTTACCTGGCCCAGCTGTGGTCTCCACTCGTCTCCTACGTTCCGACCGAAGCCGGCGCCAGGGGGACCTTGACCGTGGTCACGGATTTCAACGGTGACCAGGTGCAGTATAACGGCCATTTTCTCTACACCTTTGTTGACGACACGCCGGGCCATGTGACCGGTCAGGTGCACGGCTTCTCTGTGGCCAGCCCCGGACTTCGCGTCCAATCCAGACGTCACGCCCTATTCAGTGACGGTTGAACGCCTTATCCGAATCGGCGACCCCGCACAAGATCGATTCCAACCTGCAAGCCCTTCCAAGCAATCTCGAACCTTCGACCCCGAAAGTGGACAAATGATCATCCTGGACTCTTGTCACAGCCGCTGGGAATTTGACACGGACCATCTCCGGTTCCGGCGCGTGCTGCGCGGTCTCGATCTTGCAGTGCGCGCCATTGCCACCGAGTGGCGCACGTACCACGAGTTGCACCTCCAAGAGGATTCTGACTCCTTCTTGGTGGTCCTGAATGAAGCTGGCACCAGAATGGTACGACCCCGGCGTCACCGGGGCGACTCGTGCCAGAACTGCGGCCAGGGGACGACGGCTGCAGCGTGACAATGACGGGGTCGTGGTAGCGGCATTCCGCTAACGAATTGTCGATCGCCCATTCAGTGCGGCAGCTTCCAGATCCCCTTTCCCACGAAACGAAGGAGCGCCAATGCCGGCCATTTTCTCCTATCCAACGCTCCTCGCTGCTACACCGAGCCGTCGAGATTCCCTGCTTGTGCTGGTGGTCGACCATGACGCCGGAGGTGGGGAAGCGAAGGCCGCTGATCTCCGCCGAGCGGGCATGAGGGTGCGCACCGCACTCACCGCCAAGAGTGCGATCGACTGCTGCAAGATGCAGCGTTTCGATGCCGTGGTAATCGACCATCACCCCGATGACGACTACAGCGAAGTCGTCCTGGAGCATGCGCCCGACGTGGGCCCAGCTGTCATCGTGTCTACCGCCGCGATCCCCGACGTCGCATACCTCGGGACGCGCCACGTCGACAGGGTGTTCGCCGTCAGGAAGGAGCCGCTGGAGCCGTCCGCCCTGGTCGAGGTCGTCCAGGAGGCCATCGCCGCCTCAAACATGCCGAGACCTCCGTAATTGGTGGTTCGAACCCGTTCCGAGGAGGTGATGTGATGCCACCGACAACGACCGACCGTTGGGAAGACATCGAGGCCGAGCTTTGCTCCTCGGCCCGAGAGGCGTGCTCGTGCGCGTTCGATCTCTTCGCCGATGATGATGCGGGCGAACCCGCTTCGGGCGAAACCTCCGTAGTGCCGAATGTGCCCCTTGCTTGACAAGAGGGCACGCCGATGCACGAACTCGTCGAGGAGCGCGATCTGGATGAAGCCGTCGCCGCATCGTTCCCGGCGAGCAACCTCCTGCCCGTCAGGGCCGGACCGAATCGGCTCGCTTCGTAACTCGGCTCAGTTGGCTAGCATGAGCCTCGAGCAGTTGACGAGGGCGCCGGTCTGATCCGACAAAGGGAACGACGGAGGGTATGGGCCGGGCGTTCATTACCCAAGATCCTGAGGGCGGTTACCCGGATTGGGAGTCGGTCTATCGCGACAACGTGGGCCGGGTTTACGCGTTGATGTTTTCCCGCGTGGGAAATCGTCCTGACGCCGAGGATCTGACAGCAGAAGTGTTCCGAGCCGCCCTCAGTCCGCTCAATCTTTCGGCATCAGGGCCGGAGGTCCGGGCATACCTCCTTGTCACCGCGAGGACGGTCCTGGCTCGGTATTGGCAACAGCGGTTCAGCATCGAGGTGACAATCATCGACGTCGATGCCGAAATTCCCCAGTACGAGACCCTCGAGGACAGCAGGGCACCGGCCCGCGTAGCCGAAGTCCTGGCACGACTGCCGGATCGCCACCGACGCGTCTTAGAACTGCGGTTCCTCGAGTTGCTCTCTCTACGCGATACCGCAAGGCACATGGGGATAAGCGTCGGTAACGTCAAGGTCCTCCAGCACCGGGCCCTGAGGTTGGCGGCACAGGAGATGGAGGAGAATCCACAGTGACCCGACGTCGCGTGAACGAATTCGTCGAATCGCTGGTCCGCAATCGACGTCCGAAGCGCTTTCGAGCGCGGCCATCGGACCAGGCGATCATGAAGGCCGCCATCGATCTTCGAGCGGCTCACCCAGATGAGGGCCTCCCGTCCCCAGAGTTCGTCGCTGGGCTCCGCGACCAACTCAGTTACCAGATACTTGGTGGGGGAGCCGCTCCCGAACCCCGGATCTCGCGCCGACGTTGGCTCGTGGACGGAGCCATTGCAGCCTCGGCGGTCGGCGTGGCCGTAGTCGCCGACCGGACATTGTTCAAGGGCGAACAGCCTCGCCCGCAGCAGGCTGCGCTCTCGCCCGACCACGGTGATTGGCGTACTCTCGCCGACAACGTGGCCGTGATCAACGGGGCTGCCAACCGGTTCAGTACTCCGGGCACAGTCGGATTCTTGACCGACGACAATGGAGTTCTCGTGGCCGTGTCAGGAGTATGTAGCCATCAGGGTTGTCTTCTCGAATACAACGAGGCCGAACGGCGATTGGACTGTCCCTGCCATCGGGCCGCGTTCTCACTCACCGGGAAGGTGCTTTTTTCGGAGCTGCCGGTTCCGCCTCCACCGCTCACCCGTATTGCCGCGCGCCGCAACGGTGGCCAGATCCAGGTGTACGTGCCCCCGACGTAAGTGCGGATGTAACCCTGGCCGGTAACTGAGGGCATGGACCGAACTCCGCAACATGGCCTCGAGGAACCGTTACCGCCCAGCGATTCCGCCATCTCTGGGTTCCCAGGTCCCAGGAACGACCGGCACGACAAGACCGACAGGAACGACCGGGACGAGCGTGCCATCCGATTGGCCTGTGACCTGTTGATGGCAGGGGTGACGATCGAACGTCGGGTATCCGCCCTGGTCAGGACACGACTCAAGCCTTGAACGCGTGTCGGATCTTCGCCCGACCCGGAGGTTCGTGTAACCACCTTGCATATCCCCTAGCGAGATGGTTGATACCTCCCAACCCGACCCGAGGCCGAGCTGGTCCCGCCATGAATCACCCCCTGAACAGGTTTCGCATCTCCGCCTCGTCGAGGGTGAGACGTACGCCGACTGGAATGCGGCGTATCTCGACAATGTCGGGCGCCTCTACCGTCTCATGTACTCGCGAGTCGGGAACCGACCCGATGCCGAAGACCTCACATCCGAAGTCTTCAGAGCCGCGTTCGTACCCATGCGAATCGACTCTTCCAAGGCTGAGGTACGTGCTTATCTGGTGGCGACGGCTCGTACGGTCTTGGCTGTCCATTGGCGACGCCGACTGGGCCTTTCTGTCACCTCCATCGACCCTGAGACAGACGTCGCCTACCTGGATGACGACCAGCAGCCCGACGACGGTGGGGTGGCCCACGACTGGGCAGTGCGCATACTCGCTGCGCTCCCCGAGCGCTACCGGCGAATTCTCGAGTTGCGCTTCCTGGAGATGTGTTCCGTCAAAGAGGCGGCTCGGGCCATGGACGTGAGTACGAGCAACGCCAAGGTCCTCCAGCACAGAGCGTTGAAGATGGCGGCAAAAGTGGCGGAGGCGATGTCATGAGACGTCGACTTTCTGCATGCGCAGACGCTCTGGCGTCAGATCGAGGAACCCCCTCCTTCGATGCGGACGAGTCCGACGCCGAGGTTCTCCGGATCGCTATTGCTATACGGGCAGCCCGTCCGGGCGATGGTCAGCCAAGTAACGACTTCGTCGCTCGCCTACAACAACAGCTCGTCCGAGACCTCGACGGGGTGCACCGGCCTGCAAATGCACGTGTATCGAGGCGGGCGCGGCTGGCCATGGGAGCTGCCGCCATGGCCGCCGTGATGGGCGGAGCTCTGGCGGCCACGGCCGGCGTCGAGTACTCCCTGGCCGCCGCCGGCGTCACGCACTCCTCCCAGAACCAGCTGTTGCGCGTTGGAACCTTCGAATCCGCTCAAGGACGAACAATCGGCCAGATCGTGGCCTATCGCGGCCACCCGTCCTGGGTGTTCATGAGCATCAGGGACGGAGTGATGAACGGCACTGTCGGATGCCAGATCCATCTCAGTAACGGGCACACGGCTCCAACGGGGATCTTTGTGGTCAACAACGGCCGCGGCGAGTGGGCTCGGACGGTGTCGTTCGACGTCGGTGCCTTCCGTAACGCCACCTTGACATCCCCACAGGGAGCGACGTTGGCGACTGCGACCTTCACCCGGGCCTGAGCGGATCCGACCTAGGGAGGAGAGCGGTCTTGACCAACGGCCGGAGATCGAAGCAGATGCGCGCCCAGAACCTGCCTCACCGTGGTTCTGCTGCGCCCGACGCTCTCGAGGCGAAGCGCCGTCGCACCCGGCTCGTCGCCGGCGTCGTCATCGTCGCCGCTTCGGTGGGAGGCGTGGGCACGTGGGTGGCCGTGGCTGCCGGGGGCACGGCGCCGGTAACCGCCGGTCTGCAGCCAGTCTTCGATGTCGGTCCAATTCAGGGCTTGGGACACTTGACTGCGCCACCCGTCCAAGGCACGCCGGGACCCGAGGTCGTCCCGATCCCCGATGCACCGGTCATCGCCGGCACGACAAGTGCGGCTCAGGGGCAAAGCATCGACGGTGTCTCGTGTGATACCAGCGAGCAGGTCCTTTACCACATCCACATCCATCTAACCTTGTTCATTGGAGGGACGCAGCGAGACATCCCACCTGGCATCGGCGTTCCCAATCCGCAGGTGGAGAACACACCCCAAGGTCCGTTCGTCGACTCCGGTTCGTGCTTCTACTGGCTCCATACCCATGCTGCCGACGGGATCATCCACGTCGAATCACCGTCCAAGCGCCTTTACACCTTGGGACAGTTCTTCGACATCTGGGGCGAAACACTCTCGCCGACTCAGGTCGGTCCGGACAATGGTCCAGTGGTGGCCTTCTATAACGGCAAGCGGTACTTGGCGAACCCCCGCGAGATCCCTCTTACCCCACATGCCAACGTCCAACTCGATGTGGGCGCACCGTTGATCGGCCCCGTGACCGTCTCGTCATGGGGACAGCTCTAGCAAACAAGGCCTTAAACCGTTTGCCTAGGCGACCGCATCCAATCAGGGCGAGCCTGTAACCCCTTTCGTATTACTTGATGACAGACGTCAACGAAAGGAATGGCATTATGAAACACCGCAAGGCAGCTACCGCCATCGGAGTCACCGCCGGGGTCGGAATAACCGACATCACCGTCGCGGCCACCGCGGGGGGTTCCGCCGCCAAGACAGCGTCGGCGAAGGCCGCTGGGCAGAACCTGGCGCCCCAGGCGCCGGCCGATTCGACGATCCAGGTGACCAGCGCCGTCGTGAACGGCAAGGTCGAGCCAATCTTGGCCGACGCAAGAGGGCAGCCTTTGTACTTCTACACACTCGACCTCGCTGCCAAGTCGCTCGTGAGCGGAGCTCTGGCTGCCGAATGGCCACCGCTTCTTTCGGGCAACCCGAGTATCTCCGGCGCCAACGGAGCACTCACTGTGCTCCGTGACGCAAGCGGTACTCAGGTCGCGTACAACAGCCACTTCCTGTACACCTTCGTCGGCGACAGCCCGGATCACGTAATGGGCCAGGGGGTGCAGGACTTCTTCGTTGCCACCCCTGGACTGTCTCAGATCGGGGCCCCTTCGCCTACGACCAACACGGCTCCCGCGTCGCAGTACGGCGGGGGCTACGGATACTGATGGCGAGCATCCTCGGGACGGTGCCGGCCCCCTCTCCGCCCGTCCCGGGGAGTGAACGACCGAATCTCGCCGCACTCCCGCAACGGACGCCTGCCGATCTTGAACAACCGCGCGTCACGTTGGCGTTCTCGGTGCATAGCTGGGCTCCGGTCGCCGGTGTCCTACTCGGCATCGCGATGTTCGTGACCTTGGCTGTAGCCAGAAGGCACGCCTTCGCACAAGCGGGCGGGCTCCTCGGCAGGCTGCGCTGGGTTTGGATCCCGGTAGCCATCGGCCTTGAGTGGGTGTCCATCGCGGTGTTCGCCCGCATGCAGCGGAAGCTCCTGCGTGCCGGAGGAGCCACCATCCGGCCGGGGACCATGCTCTCGACCGTTTATGCGGCGAACGCTCTGTCCTCGTCGATACCCCTGGCCGGGCCGGAACTAGGTGCGATCTTCACCTTCCGCCGGTTCAGGCGCCACGGTGTGGAGGCCCCCATCGCCGGGTGGGCTCTGATGGTGGGCGGGATCGTCGCCCCGGTGGCTGGAACATTCGTCTTGATGGCTGGTGCTCTTCTATCGGGAAATGATCTTCTCTCTATCCTGGGCGTTGTTACCGCGCTCTTCGGTGGGGGTCTTTTGGTTGCGGTACACGGCGTTGTCCATCGCCAGCGGTGGCGTGAAGCCATCGAACCCATTGCCGGCCGAATTGTGGACCGCGGACGGCGGTTGCTTCGACGACCAACCGGAGATGCTCGGGACGACGTGGGCGTATGGCTGGACGACGTGGCTCGGGTTCGTGCCACCCACGCACTTTGGCTGTCGGTCGGAGCCTTGGCGCTAATCAATTGGCTGGCCGATGCTGCGGTATTGGCAGCCAGCATCTACGCCGTCGGAGCGGCGGTGCCCTGGCAGGCCCTCTTATTGGTCTACGGGTCAGGAGTAGTCGTCCGCAGTCTTGGCGTGACTCCAGGAGGGTTAGGGCTGGTCGAGGGGACATTATGCGTTGGCCTCATCGGAGCCGGGATCCACGCGGGCGCCGCTGTGGCGTCGGTGCTCCTCTACCGGGTCGTGAGCTTCTGGCTGGTTGGCGCGGCCGGCTGGGTCGCTTTCGCCTTCCTGCGCCGCGAGCACAGGCGTGTTTCCTTGGTCGCGGGCCAATACGCATAGCACCTGCGGGATCAGTCCAAACCCCCCGAGAAGACGGTCAAGCTTTCGGCGCTGGTGAAGTGGCAAGCGACCAGGCATTGCTGCGCTACCCTGACCGGCTCACGAAGGTCGACGACGCTTGGAGGATCGCAGAGCGCCAGATCATTCTCAAATGGGAGCGAGACGCGGCCTCTCGGCCCGCCCATGGCTGGTTGAAGGCGCGTCCTCCTCTCGGCGGCGGTCGCGTGGCCAGTTTCGCAACCCCAGGGTTGTAGCTCAATCCCTGGTCATGGACCAGATCGAGAGGATTGCCTCCCGAATATCTTGGTTCGAGAGTTGTCCGCTCACCTCCACTGACCTCAAGGGTGAGCGCTGACTCTCCAACCAGCGGGAGTTGTATCGGCGGGCCGTTTCCATCTTCACCTACGCTTGCCGGGCTGAAGCCGGGAGACCCCTTGACCACTGAAACCGTGGCGATCCTGTTCACCGACGTGGTGGGTTCAACCGCGTTGTCGCAGCGACTGTCGCCCGAGTCGGCTGATGAGATGCGCCGTGGGCATTTCTCGGTTCTACGCCAGGCCATCGCCGAGACCGGTGGCTCAGAGGTGAAGAACCTGGGAGACGGTCTCATGGTGGCGTTTGCATCGGCCTCGGCTGCCTTGGCCTGCGGAGTGGCGATGCAGCAGGGGGTGGAGCGCGACAGCCGTGGCAGGGAACACTCGGTCGGTCTGCGAGTAGGGCTGAGTGCCGGCGAGCTCAGCAAGGAGGACGACGACTACTTCGGCGACGCCGTCATTGAAGCAGCCCGACTCTGCGCTAGGTGCGACAGCGGACAGATTCTGGCGGCTGACGTGGTACGGGCCATGGCCGGTCGCCGAAGTCGTCACGAGTGCCGGTCGATCGGAACACTAGAGCTGAAAGGGCTGCCCGATCCCCTCGAGACCGTGGAGGTCATCTGGGAACCCGTTCGGGGAGTAGAGGCGAACGCTGTTTCGCTTCCCAGGCGTTTGGTCGTGCGCCCTGCCGTGGGCGTTGTCGGGCGTGACTCCGAAGTGCAGGCAATCGCCGACGCGGCAAAACGTGTTGGCACAGGCGAGGGCCGCGAAGTCCTGCTCATCTCAGGCGAGGCCGGTCTAGGCAAGACCACGTTGGTAGCCGAGGCGTCTCGTGCGGCGTTCGACGACGGGGCGGTCGTGCTCTTCGGCCACAGCGAAGAGGACCTCGCCACCCCTTACCAACTCTTCGCCGAAGCCCTCGGCCATTACGTCACCCACGCCCCCGAAGAACAGCTTCTAGCTCACGTCGCAAGCTACGGCTCGGAGCTGTCCAAGTTGACACCGGCTCTCGCCAGTCGCATCCCGGACCTCCCGTCCTCCAAGGCCACCGACGCCGACACGGAGAGGTTCCTGCTCTTCGCCGCAGTGGTGGGGTTGCTCGCACAGGTGTCGCAGGACCAGTCCGTACTCGTGGTCCTCGATGATCTCCAATGGGCCGATAGGGCGAGCCTCCTTCTCCTACGCCACATCGCCGCTTCTGATCAGGCCATGCGGGTGCTCGTGGTCGGGACCTACCGAGACACCGAGCTGTCGCAGGGACATCCACTGCTCGACGCTCTCGCCGCGTTGCGACGACTGGCCGGGGTGACCCGTATGGACCTCGCCGGGCTGGATGACACCGCGGTGGTTGCCTTCCTGGAGGCCGCGGCAGGTCAGACCCTCGATGACGACGGATTGGGACTCGCCCACGCCGTTTACCGGGAAACCGATGGCAACCCCTTCTTTGTGAGCGAGGTTTTGCGCCACCTTGTCGAGACCGGGACGCTGCACCAAGACTCGACGGGGCGTTGGGTATCCGATCTCTCCCTCGACGAGGTCACCCTTCCCGACAGCGTCCGCGAGGTGATCGGTGCTCGCGTAGGCCGGCTGGGCCAAGAAGCGGCGAGGGTGTTGTCGACAGCGGCGGTGATCGGGCGAGACTTCGACCTCGATCTGCTGGCTCGGGCAACCGAGACCTCAGAGGACCAGCTGCTCGACATCTTGGAAGCGGCGGCTGCCGCGGCACTCGTGCGCGAGCTGTCAGGTCGCTACAGCTTCGCTCACGCCCTGATTCAGCACACCCTGTCGGAGGACCTTGGACCCAATCGACGAGCACAGGCTCACCGCCGGGTAGCTGAGGCGCTGGAGGACATCTGCGGTGACCGCCCGGGGGCGCGAGTGGGGGAGCTTGCCCGGCACTGGTTGAGCGCGACCCAACCCATCGACAGATCGAAGGCCGTGGTCTATGCCCGACAAGCGGGCGACGCCGCTCTCGCTGCCCTCGCTCCCGCCGACGCCCTCGGCTACTACTCCCAGGCGATCGACCTCCTACAAGGCACAGATTCTGATCCGGTCCTGGCGCTCGACCTGGCCATCGGTCTCGGCACCGCGCAACGCCAGACCGGCCACCCATCGTTCCGCGAGACCCTCCTCGACGCCGCTCATCGAGCTGCCGACCTCGATGACACCAAGCGCCTGGTGGCGGCCGCCGTGGCCAATAATCGAGGGTATTTCACTGCCGTGGGCACCGTCGATACAGAGAAGGTCGAGGTCTTGGAGTTGGCGCTCAACCGGCTCCCCGCCAATGACGCTGACAGAGCACTCGTGCTCGCCATTCAGTGTGCAGAACTTTGCTGGGGGAGCACCCTCGAGCGCCGCCAATCCTTGGCCGCCGAAGCTGTTGCTATCGCTCAGGCGTCTGGCGACGACGTCACTGTCGTGCGCGTTCTCAACAGCATCGCCTATCCGCTCACAGTGCACTCCTTGATCGGGCAGGCGCTTTCGTGGTCGGCTGAGGGCCTCGTTCGGGCCGAGCAGATCGGTGACCCGATACTGGTCTTCCTGGCGGCCCTAGCGCGCATTACGCCGGCTGCCCAGTCCGGTGACATCGACGACATGGATCGTTGCTTGCAGATCATGGGGTCGATGGCCGAGCGACTCGACCAGCCGATTCTGAGCTGGATCGACACCTACTATCGCTCCACAAGAGCGCAGATCGCCGGTGACATCGAAATGGCCGAGCGGTTGGCCACGCTGGCGCTTCAGATCGGTACCGATAGCGGACAACCCGACGCGACCATATTCTTTGGTTCACAGGTCGCGGTGATCAACTTTGAGCGAGGGACACTTGGCGAGTTGATCCCACTCATCGAACAGTTGGTCGCAGATGGCGGCAGCATCGCGCACGTCTACAAAGCGACACTGGCTCTGGCGCTCGCGGACGCGGATCGCACAGACGAGGCGCGCCAACTCGTAGAGGAATTCGTCTTGAGGGGATTCGAACTTCCTGAGGACGGAACGTCGTTGACCGCGATGGCCAATTACGCGTCTGCGGCTATCGAATGCCGCGATCGCACGTATGCCGGCCCGCTGTTCGAACGACTCGCCCCGTGGGCCGACCAGTTGTGCTTGACCCCCGTAACCGCTTTCGGTCCTGTGAGCCTGTACCTCGGCGGTCTTGCCGGGGTCCTCGGTCGCTACGACGAGGCGCTCGACTACTTTGCTCAAGCGTCTAGGTTCAATGCACGGGTCAGGGCGGAGGGCTTCGCGGCTCGGACAGACCTCTGGTTGGGAAAGATGCTGGCCGAGCGCCAGTCTCCGGGGGACGCCCGAAATGCACGCGACCTTCTCAGTAGGGCGCACGCCGTCGCCTCGGCAAACGGCTATGGGGGCATTGAGCGCCGAGCGGTTGATGCTCTGTCGAATCTGGACTGACATCCGATTCGCGGGGAAGAGCTGCTCGTTCAGGCAGTGTGGTTGGTCAGAACTCAAAGGCGGGCGATCTGATCTCGGAGATGCGGGTTCGAGAGTAGTCCGCTCATCTCGACAGATCTCATTGGTGACCGCTGACTCTCGAACCAATGCTGGAGCGATACCAGGTGGGCAGGACCAGGTCCCGGACATCTCGGATGCCTGCCCCATCACAGCAACTTGAAGGCAGAGCCTTCGATCTCACTCGCGCAGAAGCGCCCGCTTGAGCACCGTGAGAACTGTGTGTTGGTAGCGGGCCATGCTTCGTCGTCGATCTCTCCGAAGCATCTGGTGGGCCTGCGGTGAGATCAAGACAAGGAGGATATCCGTGGCCTCTTCAGCGCTGAGGTGGGGACGGAGGGCACCG
>DATGGF010000082.1:0-2674 GCA_035308625.1 Acidimicrobiales bacterium
CGCAGGCCGGGCAGGTTGGAGCGCTTCGACAGCGAGTGGACCGCCACCACGTTGTCGGCGCCGCTCTCGAGGATGGTCCGGGGGCGGCCGTCCCACGTGAATTCGGCGTAGCACTCGTCGGACCACACCGGGACGTCACGCTCGCGCCCCCAGCCGGCCGCTTCGTCCAGATCGAGCAGGGCGCCGGTGGGGTTCGACGGCGAATTCACCCACAGCACCACGGCGCGTTCCGCGTCGTCCGCCGACAGCGAACCGAGGTCGGGGCGGCCATCGGGCCCGTCGGGCACGGCCACGTACCGGCAACCAGCCAGTGTCGCCCCCATGGCGTAGGTGGGATAGGCGACCGCCGGGCCGAGCACGGTGTCGCGCGTGGGACGCCGAAGGCGCAGGTACCAGGCCGTAGACGCCACCAGCTCCTTGGTGCCGACGCACGCGGCAACCTGCGCCGGTTCGATCTCCACGTTGAAGCGCCGCCCGAGATAGCCGGCGGCCGACTCCCGCAGAGCGGCGGTCCCGATCGACGGCGGGTACCCGCGTTCGGTGCCCGAACTGGCCATGGCCTCGAGCGCGGCCGGAGGCGGCGGGTCACAGGGCGTCCCCACCGACAGGTCGACCAGACCACCCGGGAGCTCCTCAGCCACGGAACCCAACGCGGCCAACCGGTCGTAGGGATAGGGCGGCGGCTCGAAGCCGCGCTCGCCTGCCGGTCCGGCGGTCACGACGCCACGAAGGCCGAGAACCGGGCCCGGCCCGCATCGTCGAGCAACACCTCGACCACGGTGGCTCCCTCGCCGTGCACCTCTTCCACCACTTCGCCCTCGCGGTGGACGGCGGCGAGGATGTCACCGCGCTCGAAGGGCACGCGCAGGCGCACGACCCGGTCGGCCCGCCGCAGGCGTGTCCCCATGGCCACGAGAAGCTCGTCCAGGCCGGCGCCGGTGACGGCCGACGCCACCACCGAGTCGGGATGGGCGGCGGCCAGCCGCTCGGCCGCCCGGCGGTCCCGGTCGACCTTGTTCACCACCAGCAGTTCGGGGACATCCGCGGCGTCGATCTCAGCCAGCACGCTGCGCACCGCGTCGATCTGCGCCTCGGGGGCCAGGGCCGAACCGTCGACCACGTGCAGCAGCAGATCGGCCTCGCGCACCACCTCGAGGGTCGACTGGAACGCCTCCACCAATTGGTGCGGCAGCTTGCGCACGAACCCGACGGTGTCGGAGACGAGGACGACCTCACCCCCGGGAAGCGCCAAGCGCCGGGTGCGGGGGTCCAAGGTGGAGAAGAGCCGGTCCTCCACCACCACGCCGGCATCGGTCATGCGGTTGAGGAGGGTCGACTTCCCGGCGTTGGTGTAGCCGACCAAGGACACGGCCCGTTGGCGCGAGCGGATGCGGGCGCGGCGTTGCGTGCGTCTCGTGTCGGTGAGGGCTTTCAGATCGTCCTCGAGGCGCGAGATGCGGCGCAGCAACCGTCGCCGGTCGACCTCGAGCTGGGTCTCGCCCGGGCCCCGGGTACCGATGCCACCGGCCTGCTGGGAGAAAGCCCGGCCCCGTCCCCGCAGGCGGGGCAGGCGATACTGCAGCAAGGCCAATTCGACCTGAGCCTTGCCCTCCTGGCTGCGGGCGTTCTGGGCGAAGATGTCGAGGATCACCGCGGTGCGGTCGATGGCGGTCCGCCCGAGGATCTTCTCCAGGTTGCGTTGCTGAGCCGGTGACAGCTCATCGTCGAAGACGACCGTGTCGGCATCGACCGATTCGGACAGCTCGTGCAGTTCGTGCGCCTTGCCCTTGCCCACGAACGTGGCAGGGTCCGGTTGGTCACGTCGCTGCACCACCTGCGCGACGACATCAGCCCCGGCGGTGTCGACCAGGAGAGCGAGCTCTTCGAGGTCGGCTTCAACGGCGTCGACCGACGTCCACGGGAACAGCACTCCCACCAGCACGATGCGCTCGCGGAAGCGGCGCTCTATGAGCGTCACCGGGCAGCCGCCTCCACGGGCTCATCGACCTCGATGGTGGCCACGAACTGCGTGGGCCCGCCCAGTACGGCTTCGTCCCCCACGAGCTCGACGTCGAGCGCGCCGCCCGGATTGTGGACGACGACACGATCGCCGCTGATGCCCCAGGCGCGCGTGGCCGCGGCCACGGCGCACGTGCCCGTGCCGCAGGCGAGGGTCTCCCCAACCCCGCGCTCCCACACCCGCATGGTGAGGGCCCCGTCCTCGGGTCCGGTCCACACGAACTCCACGTTGGCGCCACCGGGAACCGACCGTTCGAGCCGGGCGCCCACTCCATGCACCACCGAGTCCTCGACGGGCCCGTCGACCAAGAGGACGAGATGCGGGTTCCCCATGTCCACGGCGCGCGCCGCTCGCAGGGACAAGGCGGGCTCGTCCACACTCGCTACATCACCGAGGACAGGAGCACCCATCGCCACGCGGCCGAAACCCGACCCCGGCTCCGCGCCCGGGCGGTAGGTCACCTGGCGGCGGCCCGCCGCGGTGTCGACGACCACCACGCCGGCGTCGACCCATCCCGCCCCCACCGCGGCCTGGACCAGGCACCGGATGCCGTTGCCGCTCATCTCGGCCGGCGAACCGTCGGCGTTGCGCAGTTCCATGGTGAGCGCGGCGCCCTGGCGCCCGGGCGTAGCCCGCAATAGGCCGTCGGCGCCC
>DATGGF010000083.1:0-7259 GCA_035308625.1 Acidimicrobiales bacterium
TTCTTCGCCGCCTGCGAGGAGACCGGGACGGTGGTGTGCCTGCACACGGGGGCATCCGCCTGGGCGCCGCTTCCGTCACCCGGGCCTCCCTTCGAGCTCCTTCCCACGCTCTTCCCGGTCAACGCCCTCATCGCCGCGGCCGAGTGGCTGTGGTCTGGCGTGCCGGTGCGGTTCCCCCGGCTGTCGGTGGCCATGTCCGAGGGCGGGATCGGCTGGGTGCCGATGCTCATCGACCGGGTCGACTATGTGCTCGCCCATTCGGCCTCGGGCCAAGAAAGTGGCTCGTGGAAATCGGAGCTGCTCCCCAGTGAGGTGCTGCGGCGCAATTTCTGGTTCTGCACCATCGACGACCCGTCGCTCATGGAGCTGCGCCACGTGATCGGCGTCGACCACATCATGTTGGAGAGCGACTACCCGCATGCCGACTCGACCTGGCCCGACACGCAGGCCGTCATGGAGAAGTCCCTCGCCGGCCTGCCCGAGGACGAGTTGCGCATGATCGCCGCCGGTAACGCGGCGCGGCTCTTCCGCCACCCGCTGCCCGAACGCGACGACTGGCGATGAACGACACCGGTGGCAGCAGGGTCGCCGTGCCCCCCACGAACGGAGCCCCGCCGAGGGTGGTGGACGCCGATGGCCACGTGGTCGAGCCGATGACGGCGTGGGCGTCGGTCCCCGAACGCCACCGGCCCACCGTCCACCGCGACCGCCACGGCTTCGAGCACGTCGTGGTGGACGGCACGGAGATCCTGGCGGTGCCGCTCGGCACGCTGGCCACCCCGGGAGCCCGGTTCTCCCACCCGTCCACGTTCCGCTCTCTGGAGGAGTCCCTGCCCGGTGGCTTCGACCCCAAGCAGCGCCTGGTCGACATGGACAGCGAAGGAATCGACCAGGCCGTGCTGTTCCCGTCGGTGGGCCTGTACTTCTGGGCCCTCGACGACGTAGTGGCCGCCGTCGACATCGCCCGCGCCTACAACGACTGGCTCGCTTCGTACTGCGCGGCTGATCCGACCCGGCTCTTCGGCGCGGCCATGCTGCCCATGCAGGACCCCGCCGCGGCAGCGCGTGAGCTGCGCCGGGCCCACGACGAGCTCGGCTTCCCGTCGGTGTTCGTGCGGCCCAACCCGTGCTGTGGTCGCAGCCTCTCGGACCCCGCCTACGAGCCGGTGTGGGACGCGGCCGAGGAGTGCGGCGTCGCGGTAGGTGTCCACGAGGGGAGCTCGGTCATCCTTCCCACCCTGGGATCGGACCGCCCGTTCAACCCCCTCGTCCTCCACGCCGTGTCGCACTCGTTCGAGCAGATGCTGGCTTGCGCGCAGCTCATCGCCTTCGGCGTGCTCGACCGTCATCCGGGCCTGCGCATCGTGTTCCTGGAGTCGGGCGGCGGCTGGGCCCCGTTCTGGACGGAACGCCTCGACGAACAGTCCGAAACCTTCGGCGAGTTCTGTCCGTCGATGCACCTGCGGCCGAGCGAGTACTTCGCCCGGCAGTGCTGGATCAGCTACGAGGTGGACGAGAAGACCTTGCCCGTGCTGGCGCCGGTGATCGGCGAGCACCGCGTCGTCTGGGGCTCTGACTACCCACACCACGACGCGACGTTCCCCGGTGCGGTCGATGCGCTGCGGCGAACCATGGCGTCGATGGCCGAACCGGCCCGCCAGCTCGTGCTCGGGGAAAACGCCGTGGAGCTGTACCGGCTGCCCGCTCGCGCCGGCGCCCAATGACGGCCGACAGCCCCGCCACAGCCGAAAACCCCGCTACAGCCGACAGCCCCGCTACCGCTGACCGCGGCCTGGCCGAAAGCGGCCTGGCGGAGAGCGGCCTGGCTGAAGTCGTCCGGGCAGCAGCGACGCGTCACGGCACGACACCGCTCTACGTCCTGCCCGACGGGAGCCACCTGGACTACCGGGGCCTCGACACCCAGTCCGACGCGCTGGCCGCTGGCTTGGCCCGACGCGGCATCGGGCCGGGACACGTGGTCGCCCTGCTCATCCCGTCGGGACCGGCTTACGCGGTGGCGTACTCGGCCGCGGCCAAGCTCGGCGCGGTGACGGCGGGCGTGAACGAGCGGCTGTCGCCGCCTGAACGCGCCGCCTGCCTGACGGTGGCGCAGCCGCGGCTCGTCCTCGGCACGGACGCGCTGCTCGACGGCACCGGCGCGGCCACCCTCGACGGTGTGGGCGAGGTCGTGGTGGTCCCCGACCCGACCTCGGAGGCGGATCCCGCCCGCGTCTTCGCCGGTATGGCCGCGCCGGGCGCGGCCGTCCCCATCCTTGAGCCCGACCCGGACCGGCCCGTGGCCATCGTCTTCACCTCGGGCACCACGGGTTTGCCCAAAGGCGCCGTATTCGCCGCCCGCCAACTCGACGCCGTGTCGGAGGCCGATGGAGGCCGGCGCTGGGGTGGTGGGGGCCGGGGCATGTCGTCGACATCGTTCGCCCATCTCGGCTACATGACCAAGCTCCCGCAGGTGCTACGGGGCGGGGGCACCACCTTCGTCATGGCCCGGTGGTCGGCCGGGGCCGCGCTGGACATGATCGAGCGGCACCGCCTCACGTCCATCGGCGGCATCCCGACGCAGGTGGCGCTCATGCTGCGGCACGAACGCTTCGCGGACAGCGACGTCTCGAGCGTCCGTATGGTGGCCCTCGGCGGCGGCCCGTCGACGCCCGCCCTGGTGCGAGAGACACGACGGGGGTTCGGCGCGCCGGTCGTGGTCCGATACACCTGCACCGAGGCCGGGGTCGGTGTCGGCACGACGCCGGACGACCCCGACGAGGACGCGGAGGAGACCGTCGGCCGCGCCCGTCCCGGCGTGACCCTGACGATCCGCGACGAAGAGGGCCGGTCGCTGCCGTCGGGTGAGATCGGCGAGGTGTGTCTGGCCTCGGCCGCCACCATGACCGGGTACTGGCGCGACCCCAGCGCCACGGCCGAGGTGTTCACCCACGACGGCGCGGTGCGAACCGGCGACCTCGGCTTCCTCGACGACCGGGGCCGGCTGCACCTGTCGGGACGGGCCAAGGAGATGTACGTGCGCGGCGGGTACAACGTCTTCCCGCTCGAGGTGGAAGCGGTGCTCGAGGAGCACCCGGCCGTGGCCCACGTGGCCGTCGTCCCCCGGGCCGACCCGGTGATGGGCGAGATCGGCGTTGCGGTGGTCGTGCCCCGACGGACGGGGCTCCCCCCCACGTTGGACGAGCTGCGGGCCCACGGCCGAGGTCGTCTCGCCGCGCACAAGCTGCCCGAGGCCGTGCTGGTGGTGGACGAGCTCCCGCGCACCGCCATGGAGAAGGTGGACCGGCGAGCCCTGGCCGGTTTGGTGGCCGGCAGCGAGCCGTGCGGCGAGAACGAGCCTCCCGGCGGGAACCAGCCTTCTGGCGGGAGGTAGCCCGTCAGCCCCCGTCCGTGCCCGCCCGGGCGCGGGCATCGCTGACGACGTCGATCTCGTCGGGGCCGGTCGGCTCGGCGATGGCCTGCAGCACCACCGTGGCCATCTCCTCGGCGCTGTAGACGGGATCGCTCAAGTACCCCTCGGCCAACCAGCGCTCCAGGGCCGTGGTTGCCGTCGCCGAGTCCCACCCATCGGCGAACCCGGTGGTCGTGTTGCCCACCACGACGTTGACCACACGGAGCCAGGGCTCCTCCGCTCGCAGGCCCAGGCACAAGGTCTCGAGCGCCGACTTGGTGGCGGCGTAGGGAACCAGACCCGGCCATGGACGGGCCGTCGTGTGGGTCGACAGCACGACGAAGGTCGGGGCGGGGGCGACGTCGGCGACTGCGGCCGAGGCGCGCAGCGGCTCAAGCGCACCCACCAGGACCATCGCCGCGCCGACCAGGTTGGTGTCGAGCATCTGCCGCCAGTCGGCGGCCGACGTGGCCGACACCGATGCCAGGGGGGCCGTGCCGGTCGAGTACACGATCGTGTCGAGCCCGCCCAGGAGCTCAGACGCCCGCGGGCCGGCGGCGGCGGCGTCATCGGGATCGGCGGCGTCGCACACCAGTCCATGAGCGGAAGGTGCGCCCGCCGCTCGGGACTCCTCGGCGACTTGCTCGACCAGCGCCGCGCGGCGAGCTGCCACAACCACCGATGCCCCCGCCGCGCCGGCGCCCACGGCGATGGCCCGGCCGATGCCCGAGGACCCCCCCATCACCAGGACCCGGCGGGCCCGCAAGCCGGGGAGTGCGGCCGAGGTCATCGGGCGCGAAGCGTACCGCCCGGTCCACGGAACCTGACAGGACTGTCAGCCTCCGCGCCAGGCTGGCTAGCATGCGCCACCGTGCCTGCGCCCGGACCCGGCTCGCCCCTGTCCGACCCCTCCACCGCCGCGCCGAAGCTGGCTTCGGGGCCGGCGGTGCGGGTGCTGCCGAGGATCGACCAGACCAACGAGTTCTTCTGGAAGGCCGGCGGCGAGGGCGTTCTCAAATTCCTGCGCTGCCGGAGCTGCCGGCGTTACGTCCATCCCCCCGTGCCCCGGTGCCCGTACTGCCTGCGCGGCCAGCTCGCTCCCGAAGCCGTGAGCGGGCGGGGTGAGCTGCACTCGTTCACGGTGAACCACCAGCAGTGGGTCCCCGGCTCCGGGCCCTACGTCATCGGGCTAGTCACCATCGCCGAGCAGGACGACGTGCGACTTACCACCAACATCGTGGACGTCGAGGAGGAGATGCTCCGGGTGGGCATGGCGGTCGAGGTCACGTTCGAGCAGTGCGAAGACGTCTGGCTGCCGCTGTTCCGGCCGGCAGGCGCCTGATGGCGCTGTCCGAGCCGCTCGAGCGCCGGGCCATCATCTCCGGCATCGGCCAATCGGCGGTGGGCAGGCGCCTGGGGCGCACCGATCTGGACCTGACCCTGGAGGCGGCCGCGGCGGCCATCGAAGATGCCGGGTTGGCCCGCGACGACATCGACGGCTTGGCCACCTACCCGGGCGGCGGCATGGGCGGGGCCCCCTTTGCCGGCCCCAGTAGCCCCGAGGTGCAGGACGCCATGCGCCTGCGCCTCAACTGGCACGACGGCGGTGGCGAAGGGCCGGGCCAGATCCGCGCCGTCTTCGCCGCCTGTCTGGCCGTGGCCAACGGACTGGCGCGTCACGTCCTCGTCTACCGCACTGTCACCGAGTCCACCGCCCAGGGGGGTGGTGGCCGCCAAGGCATCGGGGCGGCGCTCGGCAGCGGCCCCGGCATGCCCCGCTTCAGCGGGTCGTTCCAGTGGCTCCTGCCCTACGGCGCCATGTCGGCGGCCAACTGGCTGGCCATGGTGGCCCAGCGACGGGTCCATGAGTACGGCCTGACCCGCGAGCAGCTGGCGCAGATCGCGCTCAATGGGCGGCGCAACGCCGAGCTCAACCCCAAGGCCGTGTACCGCGAGCCGTTGACCTTGAGCGCGTATCTCGAAGCCCGCACGATCACCACGCCACTGTGCCTCTACGACTGCGACGCCCCCTGCGACGGCTCGACCGCGGTGATCGTGTCCCACCGGGACTACGCGCCGGACGCGCCCAAGCCCGTCGCCCACGTCAACGCCATCGGTACGGCCCTGCGCGGCCGGCCGAGCTGGGACCAGTTCGACGACATGACGACCATGGCGGCCCGCGACGCGGCGGCCAGCATGTGGGAGCGCACCGACCTGCGGCCGGCTGACGTGGATATGGCCCAGCTCTACGACGGCTTCAGCATCCTGGCCATGGTGTGGCTCGAGGAGCTGGGCTTCTGCGGCAAGGGAGAAGGCGGGCCGTTCGTGGAGAGCGGGCGGGCCATCGCCCGCGACGGCACCGTGCCCCTGAACACCAGCGGCGGCCAGCTCTCGGCCGGTCGGCTGCACGGCTTCGGCCTGTTGCACGAGGCCTGCGTCCAGCTACGCGGCAGCGCCGGCGCTCGCCAAGTGCCGGGGAGCCCCGAGGTGGCCGTGGTGGCCAACGGCGGAGGACCGATCGCCGGCGCCATGCTCCTCACCCGTACCGCGGGCTGAGTCGCACCGCTGGCTGAGTCGCACCTCGGGCTGAGTTGCACCGGCCGGGCCGGCGCCCGGTCCACGAGGCCGCGATCATGAGGTTGAGCTGGGCCTTTCACGCGGCGGGCGCCACCGGCGACTAGCTGACATCGGTGTCAGGTCGCTACGATCCCCGGCGTGCGGCTGCACTACGACGAGGAGACCGAGGCCTTCCGGGCCGAGCTCCGGGAGTTCCTCCAGGCCAACCTCCCGCCGCCGGCCGACCGCGCCGAGCGGGTCACCTCCTCGGCCCACATTCCCGAATGGGCCCGCCGCTGGCAGCGCCTCCTCTACGACAACGGGTGGCTGGTGCCCGGATGGCCTCCGGAGTACGGAGGCCGCAACGCCACCCCGGTCCAGCAGATGGTCTATTTCGAAGAACTCACCAAGCTCGGCGTGCCCCGGTCGTGCAACCCGCAGGGCCTGTCGATCATCGTCCCCTCGATCGTCGACTTCGGCACCGAGGACCAGAAGGCCCGGTATGTCCTGCCCACGCTCCGGGCCGAGATCAGTTGGTGCCTGGGAATGAGCGAACCGAACGCGGGCAGCGACCTGGCCGGCCTGCGCACCCGAGCCCAGCTCGACGGCGACCATTTCGTGGTCAACGGCCAGAAGGTGTGGACGTCAGGCGCGCACCACGCCGACTACTGCTTTTGTTTCGTCCGCACCGACCCCGATGCGCCCAAGCACCAGGGGATCAGCGTCATCATCGTCGACATGAAGACGCCGGGGATCGAGACCCGCCCCATCGCCGAGCTGACCGACCGGGAACACGCGGACTTCAACGAGGTGTTCTTCACCGACGTGCACGTCCCGGCCGACAACCTCGTCGGCGAGCTCCACCACGGCTGGTCGATTGCGGGCGGGTCGCTGGCCCACGAGCGCGGCATGCTGTGGATCAACGAGGCCACCGGCATCGAGCGCATGATCGAGCGGGTGCTCAACACTGCCCGCTCCCCACTTCCCGGCGGGAGGCGTCTGGCCGACGACCCGCTGTTCCGCGACACCCTGGCCCGGGCCTATGTGCAGTCCCAGGCGCTCAAACTGCTGGGGTACCGGGGCTTCGCCAAGTTCGCCAAGGGCATGAAGTCACCCGAGCACTCGGTGCTCAAGCTGCTGGGGAGCGAGCTGCGCCGCAATCTGGCCCTCGACGTGGGCGAGGCCTTGGGCACCGCCGGGATCGACGTCGACCGGCACGAAGCTCCGGCCATCGGACGCGGGGACAGCGAATCGTGGCTCGTGCACTGGCTGCGGTCGTTCTCGGGGACGATCG
>DATGGF010000084.1:0-10744 GCA_035308625.1 Acidimicrobiales bacterium
CGGGCGCGTGTGGTGTTCCCCATCTTCGATCCGTCGGGGCGGCCGATCGCCTTGGGTGGCCGCATCCTGCCTCCCGCGCCCGGCGCCGACGTGTCGGCGTCACCCCCTGGCCCCAAGTACAAGAACTCACAGGAAGGGCCCATCTACTCCAAGCGCCGAACCCTCTACGGGCTCAACTGGGCCAAGAAGGACGTCATCGACAGTGGCGAGGTCATCGTCTGTGAGGGCTACACCGACGTCATCGCCTTCTTCCAAGTGGGCCTCAAGCGCGCGGTCGCCACGTGTGGCACCGCGCTGGGAGAGGAGCACTTCCGGCTCCTGCGCAACTTCGCCAAGCGCGTGGTGCTCGCCTACGACGCCGACGCGGCCGGCCAGGCGGGCGCCGGGCGCGTCTACGAATGGGAGCGGGCGCACGACGTCGACGTGGCGGTGGCGGCCCTGCCCGCCGGGTCGGACCCGGCTGAGCTCGCCCTGCACGACCCCGACGCCCTGCGGGCCGCGGTGGCCGATGCCCAGCCCTTCCTCCGCTTCCGGGTCGATCGGGTCCTCGCCGCGGCCGACCTTTCCAGCGCCGAAGGCCGGGCCAAGGCGGCCGAAGCTGCTTTGTCGGCGGTGGTCGAGCACCCGAACGAGCTGGTGCGCGACCAGTACCTCATGCTGGTGGCCGACCGCTGCCGGATCGACGCCGCCAACCTGCGACCCCTGGCCGAGCGCCTCGCTCGCGAACCGCGCCCCCCGGGCCCGCCCGGGGACGGCGCCCGGACGTCCTCGCGGGGAGCCGAGAGCCGGGGCGGCGAGTACGGCGGAGCCCACGAGGCCGGCCTCAACCCCACCGGACCGGGGTCCTCGAACTCCCGGACCGGCCCGGCGAGCCGCGGACGTGCCCCGGAAGCTCAACGCCCCGGGCTCGAGGCCCTGCGCCTGGCCGTACACCGTCCGGAGCTGGTGGCGCGGCGCCTCGAGGCCGGCCTTTTCGCCGACCCTGTGCAACGAGCGGCCTTCGAGCTGCTGGCTTCCGCCGACGACCCGCACCGGGCCGTCGACGAGGCTGAGCAACAGGACCCCGAGGTGGCCCAGCTCCTACGCCGGGTGATGGTTGAGGAACCGGCGGCCGATGCCGATGACGTCATCGTGCAGCTGGTGCGCAGCTCTGCGCGTCGCGCCCTGTCCCGGGTGGAGGCGCAGGCCCGACTCGAGCCCGACGCGATGGCGCGCTTGGCCGAGATCACCATGCGCGTGCGGCGTGACCTGGAGGATCTCGACGAACCCGATCGGGCGTCCGAAGCTGCGGATCGGTTGCTAGCCTGGCTCGCGGAAAGCGGCGAGGAGAACGGATGAGTGAAGTCCACCCGCAGGCCGGGTCGGTGCGGCCGGCGCCCGAAGGGATCGCCTTCGAAGGCTTCGAGCAATTGCTCGCCGTCGGGCGGCAGCGGGGATACCTGACACAGGACGATCTGATCCTGGTCCTGCAGTCCGTCGAACTGGATTACGACGTGATCGAGGACGTCGTCGCGCGCGTGCGCACCGAGGGCATCGAGTACATCGAGGACGCGCGACGCGACGTCGCCCCGGTGGAGCTGGCCGAAGCCGTGGCCGAAGCGGTGGCCGAGGGTGTCGTCGACTCGTTGGCCGCCGAGCTCGAAGTCCCCGAGCTCACCGACCAGCCGGCCCCGGCGAGCGCAGCCGGCGCCGTCGCCCCCGAGAGCGGGGAAGAGGATGCCGCGCCCCCCGGCCCGCTCAGCCGGTTGCGTCGCAAGCCCAAGCCCGAGCCAATGGACGAAGTCCTCCAGCGCCAGCAGCCGCGACTTGGTCGCGGGCGGATGGCCTCCTATTCGTCGGGGGACCACGGCGGGGGAGCGGCGGCCGACCCCGTTCACACGTATCTGAAGGAGATCGGCAAGGTCCCGCTGCTCACGGCCGAGCTCGAGGTCGAGCTGGCCAAGCGGATCGAGTCCGGCGCCATGGCCACCCACGAGCTGGCCGTGCGCGAAGCCCAGGGACGGCGCACCGGCGCCGAGGAGCGGGTCAAGCTCCAACGCCTGGTCCGGCGGGGACAGCAGGCGAAGGAGGCGCTCATCGAAGCCAACCTCCGCCTGGTCGTCTCCATCGCCAAGCGCTATCGCAACCGCGGTCTCGCCTTCCTCGACCTCATCCAGGAGGGCAACCTCGGCTTGATGCGGGCCGTGGAGAAGTTCGACTACACCAAGGGCTTCAAGTTCTCCACCTACGCCACGTGGTGGATCCGCCAGGCCATCACGCGGGCGCTGGCCGACCAGGGCCGCACCATCCGCATACCGGTGCACATGGTCGAGACCATCAACAAAGTGGTCCGGGTGCAGCGACAGCTCCTCCAGGAGTTCGGCCGCGAGCCGACGGTGGAGGAGATCGCCGGGCGGGTGGAATTCCCCATCGAACGGGTGCGCGAGATCCAGCGCATCAACCAGGACACCGTGTCGCTCGAGCAGCCCATGGGGGACGAGGAGGACTTCAGCCTGTCCGACCTCATCGAGGACCAGGGCGCCGAGGTTCCTGACGACGCGGCGACCCGGTCGATGCTCCACGAGGCCGTCCGCGACGCGCTGGGGACGCTGCCCAAGCGTGAGCGCGAGGTCATGGAGCTGCGTTTCGGGCTCGAGGACGGACGGGTGCGCACCCTGGAAGAGGTGGGCAAGGCCTTCGGCGTCACGCGTGAGCGCATACGCCAGATCGAGGCCAAGACGCTGGCCAAGCTGCGCCACCCCAACGCGGCACGGCCGCTGCGGGACTTCCTCGACGAGACGTAGGCCGTCGGGGCCCGACAACGGGTCGTCCCGGCGGAGGACGCTGCTATCTTCGCGACGCCCCTCGGGGGCTGTTCGGCGATCGGTCCGGGGTAGCTCAATCGGCAGAGCAAGCGGCTGTTAACCGCTAGGTTGAGAGTTCGAGTCTCTCCCCCGGAGCAACAGGTTTGATGTTCCTGTGCTCACGTTCTGGCATCTCGGAGAGCGCGGGCGCGTGCCTGGGGGCCGTAGCTCAGTGGTCAGAGCAGGGGACTCATAATCCCTGGGTCGCAGGTTCGATCCCTGCCGGCCCCACCAAGCTCAGGCGCGACACGGAGGTGCCGCGCGGTCGTCCTACACTCGGGGCCGCCAGGGCGAAGGCAAGCGTCGTGGCGAAGGGACGGTCATGGACATCGAGGAGTTCTACGCGCAGGACGAGCGGCGGCGTCGCTCGGCCGAAGTCGAGCTCGGCACCGAGTGGCAGGACTCCGATGGCGCGCGCTACGAGCTGAGCTGGGTGGCGGATACCGGCGAGCTGTACGTGATGCGGGAGCCGAGCGTCCCCATGACCGAGGACCCGTTCGGCGACGTTTACCGCTCGAATGTCCCGGTGGGTGAGATCACCGTGGCGGTGGTGGGTTGGATCCCCGACCAGCCGAACTTGGAGGAGATCTTGGCCGGTTGGCAGGACGCCATGACCGAGCCCAACAGTGTCCGATGGATCGCGGCGCGTCTGGCCGAGCACGGTGTGCCCCGGGAGCCGTCGCCAACCTGACCGCGCCCGGCGGGCGCACCATACTGGCGGCGATGGAGAACCAAGACAGCCCCGACCGGTCCGGGCCGCACCTGGTGCTGGGGATACTGACGGCGCTGTCGTTGGGCGCCATCGTGCTCTCGGTGGACTTCGCGCCGGCCGACGCGCCGCAGCAACTTCAAGTCGCCGCGGCCAACACGCTCGCCGCCGGGAGCTTCGTCCTCCACGAGAGCTTCTCGCTGAGGCCCACGTCGGCGACGGCGCCCGGCTCGCCGGCGCGCCGCGAGACGGTCGAAGTGGTCTACCAGTCGCCCGACAAGGTGGAGGAGAAGATCTCCCTCGACAACAAGTCAGGCACGCTGCTCATCCTCGGGACCGCCCGCTACGCACGATCGCAGAGCGGGCCGTGGTTGGCCCTCGGGCCCCAGGACCACACCGTGCCCACGGGCACGGTGGCAGCGGCTGAGGTCGTCCAGCCCATCCGGGCCCTGCTGCCCGCCTCGAGGGTGGCCGCCCATGGGGAGCGCTACAGCTTCGACCCGGTCAATCGGGCCCTGCTGCTCGACGAGCTCCTGGGTGCGGCGGCCAACAATTCGCCGACCCCGCCGGTCACGACCTTCGAGGCCACCGTGGCCGGGGAGTTCTTGACCGGCTTCACCATGACCGCCGGCGTCCTGGGCCAGGACGTGGTCGTGAGCTTCCGGTTCGGGTCGTTCGACCACGCCCCGGCCCTGGTGGCTCCCCCGGTTGCGGGTCGGTAGCATCGGGGAGAACAGGTTCCATTTGGAGGAGGGGACGTGAAGGTCTACGACCGGTTGTTCATCGGCGGCGAGTGGGTGACCCCCGCGGGGACGGGCACCATCGACGTCATCAACCCGACGACCGAGGAGGTCGCCGGGCGCGTGCCCGACACCACCGAGGCGGACATCGACAAGGCCGTAGCCATCGCCCGGCAGGCCTTCGACAGCGGGCCCTGGCCGCGCATGCAGCCGACGGAGCGGGCCGCGATCCTGACCAAGGTGTCCCAGGCCATCCAGGCCGAGATGCAGCCGATGGCCGAGCTCATCGCCACCGAGATGGGCTCGCCGGTGGCCTGGGGGTCGATGGCCCAGGTCTTCGCCCCCTCGATGATCCTCGACTACTACGTCGGCCTAGCCGGTTCGTACGCCTTCGACGACCTCCGCCCGGGGCTCATGGGCCAGGTGCTGGTGGCGAGCGAGCCGGTGGGTGTGGTGGCGGCCATCGCGCCGTGGAACGTCCCGCTGTTCATCGCCGCGGCCAAGCTCGGCCCGGCGCTGGTGGCCGGGTGCACCGTCGTGTTCAAGCCCGCCCCCGAAACGCCGCTCGACGCCTTCCGGCTGGCCGAGCTGTTCGAGGAGGCGGGACTGCCCAAGGGTGTGCTGAGCGTCGTGCCCGCCGGCCGCGAGGTGGGCGAGCACCTGGTCCGCCACGCCGATGTCGACAAGGTCTCCTTCACCGGGTCCACCGTGGCCGGGAAGAAGATCGGCGGCATCTGCGGCGAGCAGCTGAAGCGCTTCAGCTTGGAGCTCGGCGGCAAGTCGGCGGCCATCCTCCTCGACGACGTGAACCTCGACGAGGCCCTGCCCATGCTGCTGCCCAACGCCCTCATGAACAACGGCGAAGCCTGCATCGCCCAGACCCGCATCCTGGCGCCGCGCGACCGCTATCAGGAAGTGGTGGACGCGCTGGTCGAGAAGGTGTCGGCCATGAGCGTGGGCGATCCCCTCGACCCGACGGTCGAGGTGGGCCCGCTCGTCGCCTCACGTCAGCGGGACCGGGTTGAGGGCTACATCAAGATCGGCCAGGAAGAGGGCGCCAAGGTGGCCCTCGGAGGAGGCCGACCGGCCGGCATCGACAAGGGCTGGTTCGTCGAGCCCACCCTGTTCGTCGACGTGGACAACTCGATGCGCATCGCCCAGGAGGAGATCTTCGGGCCGGTGCTGGCCGTGATCCCCTACGACGGCGGGGACGAGCAGGCCGTGGCGGTGGCCAACGACTCGAGCTATGGGCTGTGCGGTTCGGTGTGGACGGGTGACCCCGACCGCGGCCTGGCCGTGGCCCGGGGAGTGCGCACCGGCACCTACATGCTCAACAGTCCCATCCCCATCGACTTCGCCACCCCCTTCGGGGGCTACAAGGAGTCGGGCCTGGGGCGGGAGTTCGGGCGCGAAGGCCTCGAGCTCTTCCTCGAGCAGAAGTCGGTGACGCTGCCGGCGGGCTACACCCCGCCCGCCTGACGGTCCCGCCGGGCACCGGGGCCTGACCCCGGTGCGCGGCAGCCCGGGCGGCGCCCGAAGAGCACCACTGGGTCCCTGAGCTGCCCCGACGCGCCCGGCACGGGCATAGACCGCCGGCCCCGGGTAACCCAACAGTTCGCCGGGATTTGGCCAAAGTCCGGTAAACCTCCAGGAGACCCTTGCCGATACCACTTGTCGGAGGAGCGGCTTAGGGCAGGCCGCGCGACAGGTCGAGGGGATGGATCGCGCACTACGGGGGGTGCGCCGACCGGGGAAGTCGGCGCCGAAGCGGGACGACCACGGCTTCGCCGTGCTCGAGGTCCTCATCGCGGCCACATTCCTGTGCACGGTGATGGTGGGCATCGGCTCGGTTCTCGCCACCCAGATGGTGAGCGTCACCTCGTCGACCAGTTGGAAGGTCGCCAACGGGCTCCTCAACCAGGCCATGGAGGAGATCCGGGCTCTGCCCAGCACCACGCTGGCCGCCGGGCTGAGCGACCTGACGAGTTGCGACAGCACCGCGCCGGGTGGTTCGAACCCCGACGCCAACATCCACATGAGCGGATCCACGTGGACCCTCGCCCTCAACAGCGAGACCATCCCGCACGGCGACCTGTCGTGCACGTCGCCGAACCCGACGACGACCCCGCCGCTCATTCCCCACGAGACGACGACGACGCTCAACCATCTGCCCTTCACCGTCGCCGTCTACCCGAGCATCCCGTCGGGGATGCCCAGTGGGATCGTGCGGGTGACCGGGATCGTCACCTGGAAGCAGGTCGGTCTCATGGGCGTGCACCAGATCAGCGCGCAGACGCTGGTGTACCCGACCACGTGCCTGGCGGCAGGGAACAACGCCTATGCCGGACCCTGCCAGGCCCTGATCACCGCCGGCGCCGGCGCCAACACCGGCGGCTCGATTCAGGTCACCGGCACGGTGGCGGGGCTCACCTTCGACCAGTTCTTCGAGGTGCTCCCCTCCGCTACGTCGTCGATGCAGATCCAGCAGACCACGACCGTGAGCGGGTGCGCGGTGACCTCTGGGGGCCAAACCGTCATCGCCGGCGCCGAGCAGGCGCCAACGGGGGAGGCCAAGGCGTGTTCGTCGGCTGACAACGACCCGGGCACCAATTCGTCGACGTGGCAGACCTCGTCATCCGGGTCGCAGACATCCACGACGCTCAGCCTCCCCGGGTCGTTGTCCAACGTCCTGCAACTCAGCCTGGGCGGTGGCGACAGCGGCACCTCGACCAGCTCGGTGGCTGCCACCGGGAGCCCGCCCACCGGAGCGCAGGCGTGTACGGACCTCGCCGGCACGGCCCAGACGGTGGGCCAGCCCTGTGGGTCGAGCTCCGTTACCGGTGCCGGTGCCGAGTCCCTGTCGCTGAGCCTGGCCAACTCGCTGTTGGGGTCGCTCGGAGCCGTACCGTTGCTGTCAACGGCGGCGTCGAGCGCACCCGCCTCGAGCTTCGTTGGCCGTTACACCAGCTCCGGGACCTCGTCCTCCTATTGCAAGACACCGTCGGCCACCTCGGGGGACGGCTGCGTCCACGCCGGGGCGACCCGGTCCTTCGGCTTGCTCCAGCTGGGTGGGCTCCCGAGCGGCGTGCTCGGCTCGCTCCTGAGCGGCGGCTTGGCCCCGGTGGGCTGGGCCCTCGGTGGGGCCAACTGCCCGGCCGGCAACTACCTCGTGGCCCTGACCAGCTACAGCGACAGCGTCACGGCCGAGAGCGGCATCGACTCCACTTCGCCCACGGCCGCCTCGAGCGGCACCCCCTATCTCTGTTACTGGAACGGCTCTGGCTACAGCTCCACCAGCGCCATCCTCGGGTCGACGTCCCCGTCGTTGCCCATCAACAGCGGATCGTTCACCTTCAGCAACTTGGCGAACACGCTGTCGGTGGCCATCAGCTCGAACATCTCGCTGGGCACCGCCACCACCACGTCGTCGCCGAGCCCGTGGGCGGCCAACACCTCGACGGGTTGCTGGCAGTCACCGTGTACGGCCCGGGCGACGGTCACCTCACCGGTCCAGGGCTCGTACAGCTACACGGTGAGCGCGGCCAGCATCCTCGGTGGACCGCTCGTGCAGATCGCCAACGTCAACGTCCAGTTCAACCTGGGCGAGCTGACGGCCAGCACCTCCTACCAGGCGGCGCCACCCCAGTGAGCCGGACGACGCCGACCCGCCGCCGTGGGCTCCCCGCTCGAGCGCGCTCCCGCGCGGAGCGCTCGGAAGCGGGGGTGACCGCGCTCGAGGTCATGGTGGCCATGGCCTTGCTGGTGACGATCAGCGTCATGGGTTTCAAGGCCGTCGGCACCGTGTTCACCCTGGACTCGCACACCCTCGACAGCGCCCAGAGCTCGACCATCTCTGGGCTGGCCATGCACGAGCTGAGCCAGGAGGCGATGTCGGCCAACATCATCTTCCCCACCACGGGCGAGGGCGCCAACGCCGGCACCAACCCCGACGGATCGTCCATACCGGACGGGTTCGCCCTGCGCATTTACACCCAGAACAACGGCATCAACACGTGCATCCAGTGGAGGCTGCTCGACACCGGTGTGCTCCAGGACCGGCAGTGGCCCAACCTCTCGACAGCGCCGGCGTGGTCCAACCTGCTGTCGGGGGTGGTCAACTACTCACCACCGTCACCGTTCGCGGCCGACACCAAGCCGTTCGTGCTCGACGCCGAGAGCACGCTGTTCGGCGGCGGAACAAGCGGGGGGCGTCTTCTCGACGTCGACCTGATCCTCGACCAGCACAGCAACGAGACGCCCATCGAGGTCAAGACGTCCATCGCCGGCCGGGACGCGTACTACTTCTCGGCCAACTCGGGCTTCTGCGCGACCTCATGAGCCGCTTCCTCCACCACCGTGAAGGCGCTGACCGCCCGGAGACCGGCGCGCTGGCCCTGGTGCTCGCCCTCACCGTGTGCGCCATGCTCACCTTGCTCATGACCATCACGATCCAGGTGTCTTCGTCGAGCACCTCAGACTCGGCATTCCGGCTCGAACAGACCCAGGCGTTCGACGCCGCCGAAGGCGGCCTCGACCTCGTGATCGGCCAGGTGAAGCAGGCGGGCCAAGCCTCCGGCGTGCCGTGCAGCCTGTCGAGCACCACTTTCGCCAGCACGCCGGTGGCGTCCACGGCCACCGCGGCGGTGACGTACTACAGCAGCTTCGCTTCGGGCATCCCGAGCGGCAAGATGACCTGTACCGCCGGATCGGGTGTCTCCTCGACTCCGGCCGCCGCCATCATCGTGGCGACGGGCACCGCCGGTAAGCATCCGCAGGCGACCTCGTACGCCGAGGCCGAGCTTCAGCTCACCACTCAGGTGGCGGGGACAGTGTTCAACGACGCCATGTTCTCCACTCAGTCGCTCTTGAGCGCCAACAACCCCACCATCTACGGCGACCCGCCTGGCACCGACAACGCCGACGTGCAGACCGACGGCAACATCAATTGTGGAAACAGCTTCGACGTGCAGGGGTCGGTGGCGGCGTCGGGGACCTTCACCGGGACCAACAACTGCACGGTGGAGGGCGACATGATCGCCGGCGGCAATGTGTCGCTGTCCAACAGCACGACGATCACCGGCAGCGCCTATGCCGGGAACGTCCCGTGCAATTCGCCGGCCAGCACCATCAGCATGTTCAACAGCGCCATCATCGACCAGTCGGCCTACGCCTGTGGCGCCATTACGCTCAAGAACCAGTCCAGCATCGGGCACACCACGGCGGCCAACGAGAGCCCGCTGCCGTCGGCCGGCGCGGTGCCGACCGAGACCTTGCCCACGTGGACGAACCCGCAGACCGACTCCACTGCAGCGGCGGCGTGGACGGCGGCCGGCTACACGATGAAGAACGACGGGGCCTCCTGCGCCACGGTGTATACCGACCTCACCTCGGTGACCAGCCCGACGGTCATCACCACCTCGTGCGCGCTGGCCTGGAGCTCGAGTGTGACGCTCAAGACCAACGTGGCGCTGGTCTCGACCGGCGGCTTCGCCATGACCAACAACAACACGTGGCAGTCCGACGGGACGACCACGCGGCTGCTCTACTTCATCGTCCCGAGCCCCGAGACGTGCGTCGCCGGGTTGCCCGGCATCTCCATGGCCAACAACACCACGTTCACCTCCACGGTCAACGTGCTCTTCTACACGCCGTGCACGGTGTCGATCGCCAACAACAACGCGGGTTACGGCCAGATCTACGCCGGCCAGGTGAGCGCCTCGAACAATTACACCCAGCACTACGTGCCCGTGCCGTCGCCGGCGGCCACCGGTGGCGGGACCTACACCGTGTTGGTAGCGTCGCTCCAGTTCGAGCGCGAGGTGAACTCGCCACCTACCCTGGCGAACTGACCGGCGGCGCTCCCGGCATCGACGTTGTCGGCGGGGGAGCGGGCTGGCCCCCGGTAGACGCGTCGGCGCATTGTTGCTGCAGGGCGCGCACGAGCACCGACTCTGGGACCCGGGAGCTCTCCTCCAGCGTGGTCATCAGGGCCTGCCACTGCGGGGACTCGCCCGCCGCGCTGCCGGCCAGGGGCAGGGCCAGGCGCAACTCGGCCAGTGCCGCCGCCTGTCCGGCTTGTTTGGCGGCCGGGGACGACGCCGTCGATGCCCGGTCGTAGAGGTCGAGCGAACGGTGCACGTGGCCGCAGGCCTGGCGCACGAGGCCCAGCGCGTTGGAGTTCGAGCAGCCGGTGGCCCCGAGCGCGATGCCCCCGAGCGCGGCGGCGACCATGGCCAGTCGCAGGCCGGGGCGGGACCGGCGGCTCAGCCTTCGAGCCATCCGGGGGCGGCGTCCAGCAGGTACCGGGAGACCGCCAGGCACCGGTCGAACACGTCGCACAGGAGCTCCTCGCCGCCGAGGACCCGGGCCAGTGACACGGGATAGCGGGCCACCACGGTGAGGCGGCGCTCGGGGGCGTCGGTGGCCGACGCGAACGAGTCGATGGCCGAGAC
>DATGGF010000085.1:0-7123 GCA_035308625.1 Acidimicrobiales bacterium
CGCCGGCGTTGATTGTGCGAGGGGCGTTGGAGTGCGCTGACGGGGCCATCGCCGTAGTCGCCGAGCGGATTGAAAAGCTGGAACTTGGAGCAGTACCAGGGTCGCGGGACTTTCGATGAATCATCTTGCAAGTTCATCGACCCGCCCTACCACGCAGCGTTGGAAGGTACCTCAGCTATCCAGACCTTGACTTCCACGGGACTCAGCGCCATCGTCAAGGAGTGCAACCCGATGGAACCCAATCAATCAGCGAAGCCGTCGCACCCCAAGTTCGGACTCGGCGTCTGGCCATCGTCGATGATTCTGGAGCTGAGCGGGCCGTGTTGGAGATATCCCGGGGAGTGGCCGAACTGCGTCTAGGTGGTTCCAACACGGGCACGCCATGCGAAGTCGTGGTCTTCGCTGGGGAGAACGAGCCTGGGATGTTCGCCGCCGGGGTCGATCTGTGGGCGAACGGCAACTGCGTTACCGCTCGTTCCGTGGTCGTCGAGGGGAGCGACGTGGCTTTGCATCGTTTCCCGTAGGGATGCGATGACTGGTCACTTCTGTGTGTGGGTGCTTCTAATCAGCAAGCTGAGCGGGTCCAATTTGAGCCGCAGGGCGATTCGCTCTAGGGCTTGGAGCGATAGGTTCCGCTCGCCGCGTTCCAGTCCCCCAACGTAAGTGCGATGCCAGCCTAGGACCTCGGCGAAGGCCTCCTGAGAGAGGCCTAGTTCCTTGCGGTACTGCCGCAGGTTGGCACCGAGGATCCTCTGGAGTTTTCCTTCGGGCATGGCAGAACCGTGCCGAGGTTGCTACTTGACGGTCTACATACTTATAAGTAGCGTCTCAGGAAAGTCCCTGCTCAGGGAGATGATCGGGGCACAGTGAAATGGCGGATCCAGTCGACGACCGCATGGGCGGGGGGACCCCGTGCCACTGAGCATCTCGGTGGCCCAGGCCGTTGCCGAGGCGAGCACCGAACTGGCTGCCTTCGACGCCTGCCTGTTGCAGTCGGGGATCGGGAACGTCAACCTGCTCTATCTCTCCTCGGTCATCCCGCCCGGCTCCATCATCCGGCGCGGGCCGGCCGTCTTGGACTGTGCCGAATGGGGTGATCGTCTCTACTGCGTGATGGCCCAGAGCCGCACGTCGAGCGTTGGGCACGAGGTCTGGGCCGGACTGGGCTGGGTTCAAGCCAACGACAGTCGAGGCGGTTTGTTCGCAGAGGCCATGGGGTCGAGCGAATCCGAGGTACGGCTCCAGCTGACCGAGACGCTCCAGGACATGATCGCGTCGCGCGGTGGCGAATGGGAGCCGATCGAACTGGCCGTCATTGGTGCAACCTGCTCCGGGCGGCCAGTGTGCGCCCTGGTGGCGGCGACCTACCAGGCCGAAGGGTGGACCTAGCCCGCGGGGCGCTGGTCACGTCATGCCTTGGATCGCTCTCGGCATTCTTGCTCAGGCGCTGGCGACCGGTGCCGTGTTAGTCGACAAGGCCGTAATCTCCCGCTTCAATCCCCGCCTGCTGACGCTGGTGACGCTCGTAGGAGTATCGAACCTGGGCCTGGCCGTGGTGCTCGTCTGCACCCGGTCCTGGCCCGACGTAGGCGTGACGAGCGCACTAACCGGCGTGCTGAGTGGAGTCCTGCTGGTTGGCTATCTGGTGCCGTATTTTCAGGCTCTCCGCGGTGCAGACGCCTCGGCTGTGGGGACGTTGTTTCAGCTAGCCCCGCTGTGGACGCTACTGATTGCCGCTCTCTTTCTCGGCGAACGGCCCTCGGGAGTGCAGTACATCGGGTTCTCCATTGTGCTGGTAGGGGCGCTGTCAGTGGAGCTGGCGGCGACATCAATGCGTCCCCACCTGGCCACGATGGTGTTGATGGTGGTTTGCACACTTATTGCTGCCGCCAGCTTCGCTTTGGCCAAACGCGCCTACGAGCACACCAATTTCTGGGATGCCACGCTCTTCGTTAGCCTCGGCGCGGCTGTCGGGGCGGCACTGGTCCTGGTTGCCTCGCCAAGCCGGTCAGAGGTAATCCGCCAAGTTGTCTCGCTGCCGGCCCGCGTCTTCGGAGCCATGGCCCTGGCCGAGACCCTCAATCTCGGTTTCGAGATCCTGTTCTTGGCTGCCATCTCTCGCGGGCCCGTCGCTCTCGTCTCGGTCACGCAGGGGGCCCAACCGGTCATGCTGATCGTCGGGGCAGCAACTCTTACCCGCATCCTCCCTCAGTTGTTTGCCGAGAAGCGCGACGCCCACTCGATGAGAAGGAAACTCGGCGGGGCTGCCGCGGTCCTCGTCGGATTCGGCCTGCTCCGGTGACGTCCCTCCCGGCCTACCCCGACTTCAAGAAGCTGGAACTTCATGACCGCGCCACCATCGAGTCCTTCACGCTCCGGTTCGAGCCGTACTCGGACCTGAACTTCACCAGCATGTGGTGCTGGGACATTGATGGCGAAGTCGAGTGGTCGGTACTCCGGGGGAATCTTGTTGTCAGATTGCCGAGCTACGGGATCGATGGTCCTCCCAGGTACACGTTGCTAGGGGATCTAGACGTGCGCACCACTGTTGGGCGGCTCTTGGCCGGCGGGACTGTCGGCAACGAATTGAACTTGGTGCCAGAGGTCGTCGTCGACTCTTTACGAGATAGCCGAGACCTCATTATTCGGGAAGACCCGGACAATGCCGACTATGTGGTCGACATCGCCAAGTTCGTCGATCGATCTGGCGGGGGATATGCGAACATCAGAAAGAAGATCAACCGCTTTGCTCGGCTTTCACCGAAGGTCATTGAACTTGATCTTCGACTGCCTGAGGAGTGCGAGTTCGTTACCACCGTTTCTCGACAGTGGCTTGCCAACCACCCAGCCGACGATCCGGTGATCGCTAGTGAGCTCAAATACGAGTCCGCAGCCATCGCTCGGAGCATTGGCACCGGCATTGGGCTGAGCCTGGGTGGTCTTGGGGTCCTCCTTGATGGAGAGCCATGTGCTTTCAAGCTCTACGAGCGGGTCGGACCCGAGTGGTGTGTTGCACATTTCGCAAAGACAGCATGGCCCATGTACGGCGCCTCGGAGTTTGCCATGGACGCCGTTCTCTTGCGCTGCTTGGCCGGTGGCGCCAGGTTCTACAACGAGGAGCAGGACCTTGGGGTTCTGGGTCTTCGGACCGCCAAGCGCAGTCATCGCCCGTTGCGGTTCCTCCGGAAATACTCAGTCTCCCTGGATGAATGATGTCGAGAGTCGGCAGTGGGAGAAGCCGACATCACGGGTCTACCGCCTGGTCATGCAGGACTGCGTCGCAAACGAAGCCTCAACTTCCATAGCGGGATGTTGAAGAAGTCCTCCTCACGCAATCGTTCGTCATGGATCGAATGCTGCAGCCATCGATCAATCAAGGCGGGACACGCGAGCGCCCTCATCACGTCATCGTCTAGCCACATCATGCTACGGAGCACCTTCTCAACGTAGCGATCCAGCCGATCTGGATTTGCCCGCTGCTGAACGGCCCACTCTTGCAGTCTCGATTTGGGAATTGGGAACTGCACTCTTGTGAATGGACTAAGGAAGTGGTGGGCTTCCAACCAACAAACCGATGGGTCGGCCACCGCTGGGTTCCAGACTGACTCGAGCACAAGACTCACGGCGGTCCCAACCCACTCCGGCGTGTCGTAGTGCCCGCGGAACCATTGAATAGCCGTCGCGCAGATGTCCCTTACGACATTTTGAACCGACGCGTCATAGCGGCTAACAATTTCGCGCTCGACCCAATTACGATGATTGATCGGGTCCCAGTCGACTCCCTGACCTGCAAGCTCAGCACTATGGTCATCAGAGTCATGTACCAAGGACACGACCGTTTCGGCCAAGGCGTGTTTCCGAAGATTGGGCTGCAGCACGCCTACGTACCAGCGTTGCAGGTCCCCCGATAGTCGCGGACGCATGGCGGTTCCATTTGTCGCGACATTTAGGTGGAGCTCGACTTGAATCGAGACTCTCACATCCCTGATTTCGGCGGTCGCAGGCTCGGGCGCTTCATCAGGAGGAAGCGCCCGAAGAATTAGGGACGCGAATTCCTTTACGCGTGTATTCCGTAGCGTCTGGTAATTGCCGTCCCCTCCAATCCGTTGGGCGGCTGTCGCCTTTGCCTGCAAGATTAACTTCCAGTCAGGGTCGTCTGACGAGAGGGTTACGATCCGATCACACAAGCACCGCGCAAGGTCATCAAAGGAATTGGTTGGTGGACCGAACTGCTCGACCAGCGGGCGAAGCGTCTGCCTAGATTTGTCGGGTACCAGCACGCCTCTTGGGAACTTCACGATAAAATCGGCGAGAGCCTTATGTAGCCCGATCACCTCAGGCGAATTGGTCTTTCGGTTGGGTAAATTGGCCGGTGGGCGGCAATCGGCTACCTGCGTCAGCACGTGCCTAAGCTCCCGAATTTTCGACACCACCGAAATGCTAGTTGGGTGGGCTGGCGATCACTCGATGCGAAAGTGCGCGGCCAGGCTGTCCAAGGCCACGTCGCACAACCATTCGATCAGTTCGAGCGGAACGCCGAATCCCTGTGCCGCTTCTTCCTTAGACACGTACCCGGTATACAGACAGGCGATGGCGACGGTCCGAATTGGTTCCCGAAGCTCGTGCACCGCCTTGCCAAGGGGGGCCACGGCCTCGGGCGCGATGCGAGACGCGAGTTGTTGGATCAGACCTTCAAGGAGGTTGACGTGACCTTCATGACCCTCCATTTCCTCGATGATGGCCGGGAAATGCTCACGGTCGTCTCCGTGCCCGGACTGAGAGTGTCCATGGGCGACGGCTGCCGAATTAGGCGTAACCCCGGCGTTAAGAGCCTCGTCGCACAAACCGATGTTGGTCGGGGAATCCGGACTTCGCCCCTTTGCGCCCATCATGTCGAGCAGATCGAGCTCGGGAAACTGCTCTTCGCGAACGGCTTCTTCGAACGCGGCGATCCGCTCCCGCCAAGCCTGCACATCGTCCGCTGGTGATGACTCCGCTGTCACGGCGGTGGTACTCCATTTACTGTAAATAGTGTACTATCAAATGCGATAATTGTCAATAGCGGCAGGTTCAGATAGGGGCGGCGACCTGGGACTACGTACTTTCACTACTCTCAATGGAGGAATCTCTTCACTCTCAAGACTTGACTTACCTGCTTCGCATATTCAACATGCGAACGCAGTGATGACTCCTTGAATGACTGAGAGCGAAGGGAGGTTGGCTATGCCGGTTGGTCGCTATGCGCCCCCATGTTTGCCGAAGGAGCAGCCGATGCCACGAGCATGGTCTTGAGGGCCAGCAAGGGCTTGATTCCGGATGAGGGCGGTTGTCCTGATATCAGTTGGCCCTCCCGGCTCGTAGTTGATGACTACGGCAACGAGGTCGGCCCCGGCTGGCCGGCTATTCGGGACGAGGTGTACCTACCCAGTGATCCCGTCTGTGCAGATGGGATTGATCGGAGGACGGAGCAGATATGAATGAACTGCTGCCAGTACGATCGGGTCACCTGGTGAGTCGAGCCCCAGTCGATCGCGCTCTAGCCCGGATCGAGCGTCAGGGTCAGTTGGCGCTGGCCCGAATTCAACAGACGACACTCTTGCGCTGTGCCGAGGTCCAAGCCGAGGCCATCGTTCAGGGCGAAAAGTTGCACGAGATCGACCGACTAGTCGATGACGCCATATCCGACCAGGCCTTCCTGTATGCGCGCGAGGGTCACTGGGCGGGCGAGGACCCTGTATTGCGGAGTGACCTCCACTTCTTCTCCGACATGGCCAAATTGGCCAAGGGCGAGCTCATCGGCGACACGGTCACCGTGCTGAGGAGGATCTGATGATGGCCCTCGGTATCACGGTCTGCGTCATTGTCGCCGTGCTCGTCGTGACAGGTTGGTTCCTTCTCGGCTTCCGCCTTGGCGGGATCCACTGGCAGAACCGGTTGGTGCAGACGCAGATGGAGACAGCCAATGCCCGACGTCAGCTCCACGACCTCACCCGAGAAGCTTTCGTTGCGATGGCCGACCACGCTCAACGACATCTCCATCGTTCGTAGCTGTCGGAACGAGTTCTCTTAGGCCGGGCAAACGTCGTCGCCATGAACAAGGGCATGACCCGTGTCACTGCGGGTGTCGTGGCAGTCGCGCTTGGGGCCTACTTCGCTGCCCGCTTGCTCAATGATGTGTTGCCACAGCTGTGGAGCAGCAGGTGAGCGGTCCACTGGATCCAACGCCTTTCACGGACCGACTGCTCGGATTAGCGCTGAAGATCCTCAGTCTTGTCTTAGTATTGTACTTCGCGATTCGACTGCTTGAGGAAGTTGCGCCAGTCCTAATCGGTATCGGCGTAGTCATCGTGATGAGCGTTGTGGTGTGGGTCATATACCGAAAGCGACGATCGGACTGGTAGATGGAACAGTTTGGCCAAAGAGCGTCGGGTCGGTGTTGTGGTTTTCACAAACGCTCTTTACAGAAATTGAAAATAGTCGTTTACTAGCCAAACTCCCCCATGATGCGTTTACGCAGTCGCGGGTCGAGCAACGTGGGGTCTTCTCTGGTCGTGCGGCCATTGACGTTTGGTTTAGCGCGAGGCGACATCCGGATGGCCCCGAAAAAGGGAAAGGAGGTGACGGATGAGCAGAACAAATGGACAAGGCGCACGAGACGAGCGCCGGATCAGGGTTCACGGAGTGCCCAAGAACCCGCCAGATCTTCGCAAGCTGGCCCGAGCATTGATTCTCTTGGCGCAGGCCGAGGCGGACGCTCAAGCCCAAGCCGAGGGCGAGGAGCCCAAGCGTCCGACTCGCCAACCGAGGGAGGGCGGTTCGGCTACGACCAACGGCGGGGATGCTGCGTGAGCAGAGTTCCACTCACCTGGTACAAACTCCGCTGGCCGCGCGAGGTTGACGGTGATTCGGTTGTCGGTTTGTTCCGGGTGCTGGCAAGCACGGGCGGCTCGCCAATCATCGTTGAAGCAGATGGCGCGTCAGGGCTTGTGACGCATCGATTGGCTATCCCGGGAGGACGCGCTGGCAGCGTCGTCCAGCAATTGCGCGGTGCGGTACCCGGGTTAAGTGTCGACAAGTTCAAATCCCGTGACGATTTGCAGGCAACAGGATGCGTCGAGGTGCG
>DATGGF010000086.1:0-3434 GCA_035308625.1 Acidimicrobiales bacterium
GTCGGCGGCGAGGCCGGGGAGCCGTGCCGCGATCACCGGCAGGGCCTCCTGCAACTCGGCCCGGGCCAGCGAAGCTCCCAGGCAGTGGTGGATGCCCGACCCGAAGGTCATCTGCTTGCCCGCGCCCGCCCGCGCGATGTCGAAGCCGTCGGGCTCGCCGAACATGCCGGGGTCCCGGTTGGCCGCGGCCAGGCTCACGGCCACCAGCGTGCCCTGGGGGAAGAGCACGTCCCGGTACTCGATGTCCTCGGACGCCACCCGGGCCGTACCACGCACGGCGCCGAGATAGCGCATCGTCTCCTCCACGGCTCCCTGCGCCATGTCGGGGTGCTCGGCCAGACGCGCCAGCTGGTCGGGACGCTCCACCAGCACCGACAGCGAACAGGCGAGCTGGTTGCGGGTGGTGTCGGTCCCGGCCATGAGCACCGCTTCGGCCAGCATCACCAGCTCGTCGGTGGACAGCCGGTCGCCCTCCTCCTCGACCGCGATGAGCGCGCTCAACAGGTCGTCGGCCGGACGGGTGCGCCGGCGCTCGACCATGGCGCGCACATAGGCGTCGAGCTCGCTCGTCGCCCGCGTGATGAGCGGCATGTCGGCCACCAGATCCTGGTTGAAGATGCGGAAGATGTCGGTGGCCCACTCCGAGAATTGCTTCCAGTCCTCCTTGGGCGCGCCGAGAAGCTCGCAGATGATGGGGATCGGATACGGCTCGCACACGTCGGCCACCAAGTCGCAGCGCCCGAGCGGCGCCACCGAGTCGACCAGGCCGGTGATCACCTCGGTCATGAACGGGCGCAGGTGCTCGGCGGCGGCGGGGGTGAAGGCGGGCGCCACCAGGCGGCGCAGACGCGCATGCTCGGGCCCTTCCATGGCCAGGATCGACCGGCTCCGCCGTTCGAAGAAGGAATCGGGAGCACCCAGCTCGCCTTCGCTCAGCCCTGCCATGGCCGGTAGCAGCGACAGGGCCGAGTGGAACCGGCGGTCGCGCAGCAGCGCCTTGGCGTCGTCGTGGGTGGTGACCACGTAGCCGAGCGGCTGGCGGGCCAGCCAGTGCTGGTGGCGGGCGTCGGCCAACGCGTTGAGGGCCTCGAACCGTTCGATCCCGCCGATGTCGACGACGGGCAGGTCGAGCTCGTGGACCGATCGGGACATGACGCCAGTCTGTCCTCGTTCAGCCGGCCCGGCGCACCCAGAAGGGGAGCACCTCGTCCGACCCGTCGGGTCGCTCGAAGCGTCGGAACACCACTTCGACCGGCTCGCCGATGCGGATCGAATGCGGGTCGATCCCGTTGAGCGGGGCGTCCACGCTCTCGACCAGGTTGCCCACGAAGCGGATACGCGGTTCGGCGTCGAGCTCGACCACGATCACGTTGTAGGGGGCGAGGTCCGAGTAGGGCTGGAGCAGCGGCGGATGGGGGATGACGTAGGACCACACCGTGCCCGTGCCCGGCAGTGCCTTCCATGTCCGTTCGGTGGAGCGACACACCGGGCACATGGGTCGCGGCGGGTGGCGCAGGCGGCCGCACGACGCGCACGCCTGGATGCGCAGCTCACCTTGGCGTGTCCCTTCGAAGAAGAAGCCGGCTTCCTCGTCCGACGCAGGGAGCAGGAAACCCTCACGCGACGGGCCGCGGTTGGCCACGTACGCACCGGAGAAAGCTGCCGCGTTGGTCATGGGTGCACTCCTTGCACTCTTCTTCTTACCTCGTCCTAACGCCGGAGCAACAGGGCGCTGGTGGGAACGCCTTCTCCGGAGGTCACCAGGCACGTCTCGGCTCCCTCGACCTGCGAAGTGGAAGTGCCGCGCATCTGCTTCACACCTTCGGTGATGAGGTTGAACCCGTGGACGTAGGCCTCGGACATCCCGGCCCCCGACGTGTTGACCGGGAGCGAGCCCCGCCCCCATTCGAGGTTGCCGTCCTCGGTGAACCGCGGTGCGTCGCCCCGCTTGCAGAAGCCATAGCCCTCGAGCGAAAGCAGGATGAGCGGGCTGAAGGCGTCGTAGAGCTGGGCCACGTCGACGTCCTGGGGCCCGAAGGCAGCATTGGCCCACAGGCGACGGGCGCAGGCCCAGGCCGGGCCGGTGAGCGGATCGTCGTTGAAGAAGTTCACCATCGTCTGGTGCTCGGGTGGGAGCCCCTGAGCGAAGGCGTGGACATAGGCGGGCGGGTGGCGCAGGTCGCGGGCTCGCTCGGCCGAGGTGATGACACAGGCGAGAGCCCCGTCGGTCTCCAGGCAATTGTCGAACAAGCAGAGCGGCTCGGAGATCCAGCGCGACGCCATGTAGTCGTCGCGGGTCATGGGCTTCGAGTACATGATGGCGGCCGGGTTCCGGTTGGCGTGGCCCCGCGCCGCGATGGCCACGTTGGCCAAGTGGTTGCGGGTGGCGCCGTACTCGTGCATGTAGCGGCGGGTCAGCATGGCGATCTCGTCGACCGGTCGCAGCATGCCGTAGGGACGGGTCCACTGGCCCGGCACCCGCAGTTGGGTCGACGTGTTGGTCCACGGCCGCGGCCCTGAGCCCCGCTTGCGGGACCGCCAGGCCACCGCCACCTCGGCCTGGCCGGTGGCCACGGCCATGGCCGCCTGGCCCACCACGCCGCAGCCGGCGCCCCCGCCGTAGCCCACCTGGCTGAAGAAGGTGATCTCGCCACAGCCGATGTTGCGGACGATGTCGACCTCCTCGGTCGCCTCCATGGTGTACGAGCTCAGCGCGTCGACCTCCGACGGGTCGATGCCCGCGTCGGCACACGCGTCCACGATGACCTGGCACGCCAGCTCGGCCTCCGAGGGCTCCAGGTGCTTGGCGAATTCCGTCTGGGCGATGCCCACGATGGCGGTGGCGTCTTGAAAGGCGACGGCCCGGCTCATGTCGAAGCGTCCTCCTGTGCGACGTCGCGCGCTCGTCACGGGTCGGCGACCACGGCGACCGGGTCACGCTACCAGGGGACCTGACGGATCGTCAGAAAAGTCGGCTACGATCCCGCCCATGACCAGCGGCCCCGGCGCCGGCGTCGTGCGCGAGCCTCAGCTGCTCATCGGCGGCAAGTGGGTCGAAGCGGCCGGCGGCACCTACGAGATCGTCAACCCGGCCACCGAAGAAGTGGTGGGCCTCGCCCCCGAAGCCGCGGTGGCCGACGCCGAAGCCGCTGCCGCGGCGGCGCGCGAGGCGCTCCCCGGGTGGGCGGCGACGTCTCCCGACGACCGCTTGGCCTTGATGGCCAAGGCCGCGGGCGCCATCCGGGCCCGGGCGGCCGAGCTCCTGCCCCTCGTCATCGCCGAGACCGGCGCCACCGCCGCGGTGGGCTCGAAGATGCAGGTGCCGGTGGCGGCCGATCGCTTCGAGCGCTACTCGCGCGACCAGCGTGCCGTGGCCCAGCGCGCGCTGCCCCCACAGGTGGCCCAGGCCACCCCGCTGGCACCCGGAGGCCTGG
>DATGGF010000087.1:0-3889 GCA_035308625.1 Acidimicrobiales bacterium
CGCGACTCATCGACGAGAACTGGTACCACTGTCGATTCGCCGGCGCGCGCCGGTCAAGCGGGTGACCACGGGTGAGGCGGCAGGTGATTCCACTTGTTGACGCCATCCCTTGGCACACGGTGCGCGCCCGCGGGAAACTTGTTCGCAGTGGCGGTAGGACGACTGTGGTGGTGCCCACCGCCCGTAGCAGGTGCGGCGTCGGGAGCAGCCAGCTGCGCGGTCAAAGCGTCGCTGAGCTTCAACCCACCTCTCCAGGCCAGCGCCACGGGCAACTCGGCGGTGACGCTCAACGCCCAGCTCGTAAAGTGCTCCACCACCGCCGCCATGCGCCGGACAACCGGGCACGTGAATGCCGACCTCGGCACTGTCGCCTCGAACACCTGCTCGGCGCCGACGCCACCGACATTCAGCAACGTCGGAGTCAGGTGGACACCGCCGTCGAAGGTCCACGGCTCGGTCCTTTCTGACAGCAGCGCCGGAACGACGACCGTCCTGAGCGACGGCAGGGCCCAGGTGGCCTACACCGGCATCGTGGCGACGGGGTCATTTGCGACATCGTCGGGAACGCTGACGATGACCACCCGTGACATTGCCGCGAACCTTGCAGCTGCGTGCAGCGGTTCTGGGCTCGACGCCATCACCTTTGGGGGGTCGGCTACCTTGTAGCTGTTCTCAGAGGTCATCCTCAACCAAGAGGCGGGTCGGCGCTCGGGCTGACCCGCCTCTTGTTGTTCGTTTGCTCTCACCTTCGAGTTGTCAGCCCGCAGGCATCCGCAATGTGCCGTTCCTTCGCACCCCGGTCCAAGGGCTACCCGAGCCATAACGACGGCCCGGAGCAATCCCGGGCGGCTGGGCCTCATGGGAGTCCCAGGCACGCCGCACAATCCCGGCAATCCCGAGCGGTCTAGCGGCCGTTACCGCTACCGTCTTGCGCACCGATTCCAGGAAGATTCCAGCGGAGGTAGGGCGATGGCCGAAGCTCCACACCCCAATCTTGTGAAGGCACAGGAGACCTGGGACGCTCTCGCCAGAGGTGAGCTGGCAGGACTTGACGACCAGGCCGACAACATCATTGTCGAGAATGGTCCTGGAGCTGGACCTTGGCGAGTGGTCGAAGGAAAGGAAGCGTTCTTTACGTTCGTCATGCAGTTCATGCCCTTCTTCAAGGGCACTTGGCACCAGGACGGCCGGTGTATTTACGCCGACGATCGCTGCACCATCTCTCTCGTTCGCGAGACGGGCACCGGTCCGGACGGGGACGAGTTCAATAACGTTGCGATCTGGATCAGTCGGCTAGATGCTGACGGGAAGAACGACCGGCTATGGACGGTCGACCTCGACCAAGAGGATGTCACGGCATTCTGGGAGCGGAACACGGCCGCACTGAGGGAGTCCCTCTCCGGATAGTCCGTCCGGGATGTGCCGTACCAGGTCACCCATCTAGGACCAAAGCGACCGGGATCACGCCTACCGAGCAATGCTGAAATAGCGGAGTGCCTCGCAGGAACCAACAGGCCATCGGTTGGGTCATCCTGTCCGCTGTGGGCCTTTGTCTTGTCTTTGCCGAGGTCTGGCTGGTGGAGGCGGACTACTACGCGGTGATCAGCCTTTCCACCCACTGGTGGCTAGCCGTACTTCTAACCGTCCTGGTCGTACTCTTTCCGATGGTCTTGTGGTTATCCGGTGTTTCCGACGCTCTCACCTGCTTGCGGGACGGGTCTGACTCGCCAGTTCGCCCGGCGGCCGTCGCACTGGCCTTCGGTGCAGGCGAGGTGGTGGTCTCGGTAATCGCGGCCGTGATCGCTTTGGTCCTCCTGGGCGGCTTCTTCTAAGCCGCCCCCAAGGCGATGTCACGTCGGAGGCCACCGAAGCCAATGCCGCGTGTCAATCGTCCCACGCCGAAGGGCATCCGCAATGTGCCGCGGGCGCGCACCCCGGCGAGAGGGCAGGGTGCTCAGTAATGGCTCCTCCGACACGATCCCGAACGGTTAGGGCTAGTGGGGTGTCGAGGAGGCACCCGCCAGGCCCAGGCTAACTCCGGCATTCTGCGCTTCCTGAGGCGAGCCCCGATCCCTTGAGCCATACTTGATTCGTGTCGGGGGCAGCGCTACTGCTCAGAGTGTCGCAATATACCGATGGCCGACCAGCCAAGCCGATTTGTCTTCGAAAGGCGCCGGCACTCACCCGACACCGGCTCGAATTCGTTGCCGTGCTGGTATCGATCTGGGTGGTTCTATCTGTGGCTGCCCCACCGACCTTCGCGGTAAGCGGTCATGCCACTTGGGCCTGGGGCGAAAACACAAGCGGCCAACTCGGTAGCGGCGGGACTGACCTTTCGTACGTACCAGTCGGGGTGGTGGGGCTAACAGGCGTGCGAGAGGTGTCCGCTGGTGCGAATCACAGCCTGGCACTTCTGCGATCCGGGCAAGTCGTGGCCTGGGGCTCCAATGGCTTCGGCGAACTCGGCAACAACCTCGTCGGATCCTCGTACGCGCCGATGGCGGTAAGCGGACTCAGCCACGTGAAGGCAATCGCCGCTGGCTACGATTTCAGTCTCGCTCTGCTCGATGACGGCTCCGTAATGGCTTGGGGATACAACTTCAACGGAGAACTTGGAGACGGCAACACGACCGACAGTTACATCCCGGTTGCGGTAAGCGGTCTGAACCGCGTGATAGCGATCGCCGCTGGATCCAACTTCGCCTTGGCCCTTCTCGATACTGGGATCGTCATGGCCTGGGGCGACAACCATTACGGCGAGCTTGGCGTCGGGACCACCACTAGTTCGTACATTCCCGAAATGGTGGATGGACTGAATAACGTCAAGGCGATTTCAGCCGGCCACGACTTCAGCCTTGCGCTGGTAGACACCGGTGCGGTCATGGCCTGGGGCGATAACTTCTTGGGTCAGCTTGGAAATGGCACTGCGACAAGCTCGTACTTCCCCGTGAATGTGAGTGGGTTGCATCACGTTAAAGCAATCTCAGCCGGGTACGGATTCAACCTCGCGTTAATGAACAATGGAACAGTCATGGCTTGGGGAGACGGTTATTACGGCCCACTCGGAAACGGAAGTACCAACGGCTCACTCGTGCCTGCGTCAGTGCCAGGATTGCACGCGGTGAGAGCCGTTTCTGTTGGCCCCGCATTCAGCTTGGCCCTTCTCCACAATCGGACCGTCATGGCCTGGGGCGACAACTACTACGGCGAACTGGGCATTGGTCAGGGTGCCAGCGCGGCTGTGCCCGAGGCGGTCCCTGGGCTGCACAATATTCAAACGATCTCGGCGGGTTTGAACTTCGGCCTTGCATCATGAGCTATTCGCAGTCTTGACGACGTCCCTGCGGCAACCAACAAGCTGGTCTGTTCACCTACTCTCAGATGATGGTGGTGGTCGTGACCGACCTGTATGTGTGCCGTTACCGGTGGTTCTCGCGTCCCGCGGAACCGCTGGTCAGGCTCGGTAGTCCCGTTGGCCGCTTCGCGCAGGTGCGATCCACCAAGAAGTACCTGTTAGGCGTCCGGGAGTCCTCCTGTCCTACGTGAGATTCGAGAAGGCTGGCGAGGGAACGACGCCGACATGGGTGGACTCCCAGGGCTTCGCAACGTGGACGCCGACCCACTGATCTGGCAGGCGGACCCGAGCCGCGTCGCCAACTCCGATCCACTGGCAATCTGATCGCCCACGATCGGGCCCTGACCATCCTGAATGTGCCGAAGTAGGTCGATCCGATCAACTCTTGGTCTCAACGCAGAGGCTCTCAGCCGGGGGTCGACCGATGTGCCCTACTCGATGCTCGTGATGTATGCCCCCACCAACTGAGCGATCTGCTGATCGACGCCTCCATCTCGGCGGTCCTCATGTCCATCCTGGAAGTGCGCGAAGGCG
>DATGGF010000088.1:0-1911 GCA_035308625.1 Acidimicrobiales bacterium
CCATGAAGGAAGGAAACGAGCTCTCGTGGGCCCAGGTCGTCATGGCGGCCAACGCGCCGATGATGACTCGTGCCGCGCTGGTCGAAGGCCGCACCGACGCCGGTGTCTTGCCCACCGGCCAGGTGGTCGGCACTATCGACGAGCTCCCGACGGTGGCGGAGTTGGTCGGCCGGATCGTCCACCAGGCCAACGACACGCTGGTCCGCCTGGGCGCCTGAGCTCGGGCTAGCTTCGGGCGTCGGCTTCGTACACTTCGGCTGTGGCCGATCGTCTGGTCCGCGTGGCCGATGACCTCGAAGTGCAGCTCGGCGACCTCCGTCCCGCGGAGCGCACCGCCCTGTTCGAGTTGTTCGCCGCGGTCGTCGAGCGCAACGAGGGCTTCCCCGAGGCAGCGCCGTTGACCGAGGCCGACTTCGAGGCGGCGTGGGGCACGCACCTGACCGCAGTGGTGGCTGTCCGCGTCGAGGGGGCACTGGTCGGCGCCTACAGCCTCAAGCCGAACTTCCTCGGCCGCGCGGCTCACGTCGCCAATGCCGGGTACGTCGTCGGCTCCCCGTGGCGCCGTAAGGGGATCGGCCGGGCCATGGTCGAGGACTCGATGGCGGAAGCCCGACGCCATGGATTCGACGCCCTGCAATTCAATCTCGTGTTCGCCTCCAACCCGGCGCGTCGGCTGTACGAGGCGCTCGGATTCGAACAAACAGGCCGGGTGCCGGCCGCGGTCGACGGCGAGGACGCGTACATCTACTGGCGATCGCTCCTCTGAGGTCTTATGTGCCTTGCGCCACAGCAGGGTTCGGCACGCCGAATCGTCAATGGGAATCGCCCCGGCGGTACCATTCGATCGAGGGTGGAGGTGCGGCATGGGGACCGACGAACTGGCCGAGATCGAAAGGCGCCTACAGGCCGCCGGAACCCTGGCCGAGTTGCAGGTGGTGGTGCGCAGCGCACCCCGGCGCCTGGTGGGAGCCGACGGAGCCACCTTCGTCCTGCGGGACATCGACATGTGCTTCTACGTCGACGAGGACGCGGCCAGCCCGCTCTGGAAGGGACAACGCTTCCCCATCGAGCGGTGCATCAGCGGCTGGGCCATGCTCAACGCGGCTACCGCGATCGTCCCGGACATCACCGTCGACGACCGCATCCCGCTCGATGCCTATCTGCCGACGTTCGTGCGGAGCCTGGTGATGGTGCCGGTCGGCATCGAGAAGCCGGTGGCCGCCATCGGGACGTACTGGGCCCGTCCTTACCAGGCCACGCGGGCTGAGGTCACTCGGCTCGAGACCCTGGCCGCCAGGGCGGACGAGGCCATCGACCGCATCGGCTTGGACGACGCACCTTTCCTGAAGCCATCCGTCCGGTCCTCACCGGCGTCCTGACTTCGCTCCAGCCAGCTCACCGCGGGCCGGAGCGTGGCTCAGGCGATGGCCGGCTCGGCTTCCGGGCTCTGCTCCGGCTCGGGCGCGGTCACCTGCAGGGGCTTGGCCCCTCGCACCACGGTGGCCGCCAGGAGGAAACCGAAGAAGGCCACGCCGCTGGCGATATGGAAGGCCGACTGGTACCCCGTGGTGATGGCCTGACGTGACGCGGCCAGCGCGGCCGCGCCGTCGAGGCCGACGACCTGGTGGGCGCGGGTCACCGATGTGGCCACTGTGACCAGCACAGCCAAGCCGAGCGATCCACCGATCTGCTGAGACGTGTTGAGCAGGGCCGAGGCGAGCCCGGCTTCGTGCGGCTGCACCCGCGACATCACCGTAAGGGTGAGCGGCACGAAGGTCATGCCCATGCCGATGGCGATGACCACGAGCGGCCCGATAACCGCGAGGTAGGGCGAATGCACCGTGACGAGCGACAGAAGCGACAAGCCGGTGGCCGCCATCAGGGGCCCGACCGTCATGAAGCGTCGATTGC
>DATGGF010000089.1:0-9032 GCA_035308625.1 Acidimicrobiales bacterium
AAGGGCCGCATCGCCCAGCTCAAGCGCGAGATCGACGACACCGACTCGGACTGGGACCGCGAGAAGCTCCAGGAGCGCTTGGCCAAGCTGGCCGGCGGTGTCGCCGTGGTCCGGGTCGGGGCGGCCACCGAGATCGAGCTCAAGGAGAAGAAGCACCGCATCGAGGACGCCCTGTCGGCCACCCGGGCGGCCATCGAAGAGGGGATCGTCGCCGGCGGCGGCACCGCCTTGGTGCGCAGCCGGTCCGCGCTCGAGAAGGTCATCGAGTCGCTCGAGGGCGACGAGTCGACGGGGGCCCGCATCGTGGCCGGCGCCCTGGGCGAGCCGCTGCGCTGGATCGCCATCAACGCCGGGCTCGAAGGCGCCGTCACCGTCCGCGAGGTCGAGGCCGCGAAGGGCTCCACCGGGCTCAACGCGTCGACGGGCCAACTCGAGGACCTCATCAAGGCCGGGATCATCGACCCGGCCAAGGTGACCCGCTCGGCCCTGCAGAACGCCGCGTCGGTGGCCGGCCTGCTGCTCACCACCGAGGTGCTGGTGGCGGACAAGCCGGAGAAGAAGGACGCATCGGCGGCGGCTGCCGCCGCCGGCATGGGTGGAATGGGCGGAATGGGGGGTATGGGGATGATGTGAGCCGGCGACGTGCCGCCGGCTCCCCGAGCAATGGCACAGTGCGGACGGCCGGGCCTTCGGGCCCGGCCGTTTCGCGCCCGCCCCTTCGGGGCGCCGGTTCGTCCCCCTAGGCTCAGGGCGCATGGAGCAGGTGTCGCGGCGACAGGTGATCCCCCGGCCGCCCGATGCCCAGCCCGGGGGCGAGGCCCCCTGGGCGTCGCTGCCGCCACCGGCCCGCCAGGGCATCACCATGGCCCGGCTGCGCCGGGCGGTGCTGGAACATCACCAGGTCCTGGTGGGTGGGGAGCGGATCGCGTTCGACGGGTTCCCCGACCCCGGCTCGCCCGCCGCGGTGCTGGTGCCCGTCTTCGAGGAGGACGGTGAGTGCCGGGTGGTGCTGACACGCCGATCGGCGCACCTGCGCACCCACACCAGCGAGGTCAGCTTCCCCGGTGGCCGCCTCGAACCGGGCGAGGTGGCCGAGGACGGGGCGCGGCGCGAGGCGGCCGAGGAGGTCGGTCTGGACCCGGCCGCGGTGTCGGTGGTGGGGCGCCTCACGCCACTGGCCACCTTCTCGTCCGGGGCTTCGATCACTCCGGTGGTGGGCGCGCTGGCCCGGCGCCCCTACCTGTCGGGCAATCCGGCCGAGGTCGAGGCGGTGTTCGACGTGGCCCTGGCCGACCTGGCCGCCGACGGCGTGTTCCGCGAAGAGCGCTGGCGGGTGCCCGGCCGCCCGGTGACGCCGTTCACCGACGCCGGCGGCTGGTTCCCGGTGTGGTTCTTCGAGCTGCCCGCCGACACCGTGTGGGGCGCCACCGCCCGCATGCTGGTCGAGCTCCTGCGGCTCGTGTTCGACCTGTGAAACGGGCGGTTCCGAGGGCGCCAACAAGGCGCGACGCGCCTGATCAGGGGTGTCGCGCGCAACGCTGGAGCCCCGTTCCGGCCAGGTATCGTGGAGGCACGCGCGTGGCCTATCGGGGCAGGAGGCAGCCAGGTGGCTGAGATCGAGATCGGCATCTACAAGTCGGGCCGGCAGGCGTACGGCTTCGACGACATCGCCATCGTGCCGAGCCGACGGACCCGCGACCCCGAGGACGTCGACATCTCCTGGGAGATCGACGCCTTCCGCTTCGACCTGCCGCTCATGGCTGCGGCCATGGACGGCGTGGTGAGCCCCCGCACCGCCATCGAGATCGGCCGCCTGGGCGGCCTGGCGGTGCTCAACCTCGAAGGGCTGTGGTCTCGCTACGAGGACCCGGAATCGCTCTTCGAGGAGATCGCGTCCCTCGACGACGACAAGGCCACCGCCCGCATGCAGCAGATGTACCTGGAGCCGGTGAAGCAGGAGCTCGTCACCGAGCGCATCCGCCAGATCAACGCCGCCGGGGTCGTGTCGTGCGCGTCGGTGACGCCCCAGCGCACCTTGGACCTGGCTCCCGCCATCTTGGCCGGCGAGCTCGACCTGCTCGTCATCCAGGGCACGGTGGTGTCGGCCGAGCACGTGTCCAAGACCGTCGAGCCGCTCAACCTGAAGCGCTTCATCCGGGAGTTCGACCTGCCCGTGATCGTGGGTGGGTGCGCCTCGTACCAGGCCGCCCTCCACCTGATGCGCACAGGCGCTGTCGGAGTGCTCGTCGGCGTCGGCCCGGGCAACGCCTGCACCACCCGCGGCGTGCTCGGCCTGGGCGTGCCGCAGGCCACGGCCATCGCCGATGTGGCCGGGGCCCGCATGCGCCATCTCGACGAGACCGGGGTGTACGTGCACGTCATCGCCGACGGTGGCATGAGCCGGGGCGGTGACATCGCCAAGGCCATCGCCTGCGGCGCCGACGCGGTGATGCTCGGCTCGCCCTTGTCGTCGGCCGAAGAGGCGCCGTGCCGGGGCTTCCATTGGGGCATGGCCACCTTCCACCCCACACTGCCGCGCGGCACCCGGGTGCGGACGTCGGTGCGGGGGTCGTTGAAGGAGATCCTGCTCGGCCCGGCCCACGAGAACGACGGCCGCATGAACCTCTTCGGCGCCCTGCGCACGTCCATGGCCACTTGTGGCTACGAGACGGTGAAGGAGTTCCAGAAGGCCGAGGTGATGGTGGCACCGGCGCTGCAGACCGAGGGCAAGACCCTGCAACGCAGCCAGGGTGTGGGAATGGGCCACTGAGCTCGGCCGGCCCTGCCTCGTCTGCTCCTTTCGACCTTCCGTCCGTCGCCGCCGTGTCCGACGCTCCCGACACCGTCCTCGTCGTCGACTTCGGGGCGCAGTACGCGCAACTGATCGCCCGGCGCGTGCGCGAGGCGCGCGTCTACTCCGAGATCGTCCCCTTCGACACCCCGGCGGCCGAGCTGGTGGCCCGACGCCCCAAGGGGATCATCCTCTCGGGCGGTCCCAAGTCGGTGTACGCCGAATGGGCCCCCACTATCGATGCCGCCATCTACGACGCCGGCATCCCCATCCTGGGCATCTGCTACGGCGCCCAGCTGCTGACCCAGCAGCTCGGGGGCACCGTGGTGCGCACCGGCCGGGGGGAGTACGGCCGCACACCCCTCACCCGCACGGGGTCGTCCCCCCTCTTCGCCGACTGGCCTCCACACGCGGCCACCGACGTGTGGATGAGCCACGCCGACTCGATCAGCGAGCCGCCCCCTGGGTTCAGCGCCATCGCCACCACGCCCGAAGCGCCGGTGGCCGCGCTCGAGGACCTCGAACGCCACATCCACGGAGTGCAGTTCCACCCCGAGGTGGTACACACCGATCGGGGACAGGTACTGCTCGAGCGATTCCTGTTCGACGTGTGCGGGGCCCGGCCCCAGTGGACCCACACCAACATCATCGAGTCGGCCGTCGATGCGGTGCGGGCCCAGGTGGGATCGGACCGCGTGCTGTGCGCGCTGTCGGGTGGGGTCGACTCGGCGGTGGCTGCCGCATTGGTCCACCGGGCCATCGGCGACCAGTTGACCTGTGTGTTCGTCGACACCGGCCTCATGCGGGCCGGCGAGGGTGAGCAGGTGGAGGAGACCTTCCGACGCCAGTTCCACGTCGACCTGATCCACGTGAAGGCGGCCGACCGGTTCTTCTCCGTGCTCAAGGGGATCGTCGACCCCGAGGAGAAGCGCAAGGCCATCGGCGAGACGTTCATACGCGTCTTCGAGGAGGTGGCCCAGGACGTCGCCGGGGCGCGGTTCCTGGTGCAGGGGACGCTTTACCCCGACATCATCGAGTCCGGCACCCGCGACGCGGCGACCATCAAGTCGCACCACAACGTGGGTGGGCTCCCCGAGGACATGGCCTTCGAGTTGGTCGAGCCGCTGCGGCCGCTGTTCAAGGACGAGGTTCGGGCGGTGGGCGAGGAGCTCGGCCTGCCCGAGGAGATCGTGTGGCGCCAGCCCTTCCCCGGCCCCGGCCTGGCCGTGCGCATCATCGGCGAGGTCACGCCCGAGCGGGCCGAGACCCTACGGGCGGCCGATCTCATCGTGATCGAGGAGGTGCGCCGTGCCGGTCTGTACCGCGAGCTGTGGCAGAGCTTCGCCGTACTGCCGGCCGTGCGCACGGTGGGAGTCATGGGCGACGAGCGGACCTACGCCTATCCGATCGTGGTGCGGGCGGTGACGTCCGACGACGCCATGACGGCCGACTGGGCCCGTCTGCCCCATGATCTCCTCGAACGCCTGTCCACTCGCATCATCAACGAGGTGGACGGCGTCAACCGGGTGGCACTCGACATCACGTCGAAGCCGCCCGGCACCATCGAGTGGGAGTGACCGTGCCCACCACGCCGCTGCACCACTTCGGCGGCCTCGGACACTACGACGAGGACGAGTTCGCCGGTCTGGCCCCGCCGTCGGCCGGTGAGGGCGCGGCGTCCGGCGGCGACGTCCCGGATCCGGCACCATCGTTCGACGAGCCGGGCGAGCCTCGCCCGGCGCGCCGGCGCCCCCGCTGGGTCGACGACCTGCCCCGGCCCGACGACCTGCTCACCGGCCTGAACGGGCCGCAACGCCGGGCCGTGGAGCACCGGGGCTCTCCGCTGCTGGTGGTGGCCGGCGCCGGGTCGGGCAAGACCCGCGTGCTCACCCACCGGGTGGCCCACCTGGTCGCGAGCGGCGACATCACCCCGTGGCAGGTGCTGGCCATCACCTTCACCAACAAGGCGGCCGACGAGATGCGCGAGCGCCTGGTGCGGCTGCTGGGTCCGGTGGCCGAGAAGATGTGGATCTCCACCTTCCACGCCGCCTGCGTGCGCATCCTGCGGGCCAACGCCGAGAGGATCGGCTATCGGAAGTCGTTCACCATCTATGACGACGCTGATTCCCGCCGTCTCGTCGAGCAGATCCAGCGCGACCTCAACATCGACACGAAGAAGCTTCCACCGCGTGGCGTGCAGGCGGCCATCTCGGGGGGGAAGGCCGAACTGCTGAGTCCTTCCGACTACGCGGGCATGGCCCAGAGCGTGTTCGAACGACGCATCGCCGACGTCTACACCGAGTACCAGCAGCGACTCCGGGCGTCGTCGGCCATGGATTTCGACGACCTGCTGAGCGAGACGGTGCGCCTGTTCCGCGAGTGCCCCGACGTACTCCACGACTACCGGTCCCGATTCCTCCACGTCCTCGTCGACGAATTCCAGGACACCAACCGGGCCCAGAACGAGATCGTGCTGATGCTGGGTGCCGAACACCACAACGTGTGTGTCGTGGGGGACGCCGACCAGTCGATCTACGGCTTCCGCCGGGCGGACATCCGCAACATCATGGAATTCGAGGAGGCCTTTCCCGACGCCGCCGTCATCCCTCTCGAGCAGAACTACCGGTCCACCAAGACGATCCTCGACGCAGCCAACGCAGTGATCGTCAACAACGTCACCCGGGTGCCGAAGGAGTTGTGGACCGACGGGGCACCCGGCGAACGCATCCGGCGGTTCCGGGCGGAGGATGAGTACGACGAAGCGGCCTGGATAACCGGCGAGATCCGCCGGCTGGTCGACACCGAGCCACTGCTCTACAGCGACATCGCGGTGTTCTTCCGCACCAACGCCCAGAGCCGGGCCCTGGAGGACGCGCTGATGCGGGCGGAACTGCCCTACCGCCTGGTGGGGGGTACGCGCTTCTACGACCGGCGCGAGGTGAAGGACCTCGTCGCCTACCTGCGGGTGCTGGCCAACCCGGCTGACGAAGTCTCCGCCCGGCGCATCGTGAACGTGCCGCGCCGCGGTGTGGGCGACGCGTCGGTGGAGAAGCTGGCCACGTGGGCCCGGGCCAACGACCTGTCGTTCGCCGCCGCTCTCGGCTTCAGCGACGAAGCCGGGGTGTCGGGCAAGGCGGCCAAGGGGGTGGCCAGCCTGCGCGGACTGCTCGAGGACCTGCGCCGCATGATCGAGGCGGGCTCGGGCCCCGGCGAGTTGGTGGTGACGGTGGCCGAGCGCACCGGGTACCTGGCCGACCTCGAGGCCGAGGACACGGTGGAGGCCCGGGGCCGCATCGAGAACATCGCCGAGTTGGCCAGCGGCGCCTCGAGCTTCGACAGCCTGGACGAGTTCCTGGAGTCGGTGGCCCTGGTGTCCGACGCCGACGACTTGGCCAACGCCGAGAGCCGGGTGTCGCTCATGACCCTGCACACGGCCAAAGGCCTCGAGTTCCCGGCCGTGTTCCTGGTGGGGATGGAGGACGGCATCTTCCCCCACATGCGCGCCCTCGACGACCCGCTCCAGCTCGAGGAGGAGCGGCGCCTGTGTTACGTGGGCATCACCCGGGCTCGCACTCACCTCTATGTCACCCACGCCTGGAGCCGCACCCAATGGGGGGCGACCAGTCATGCGATACCGAGCCGCTTCCTGTCGGAGCTGCCCGACGAACTGGTGGAGGACGTGGGCCCCACGTCGGGCCAGTTGCGGGCGGGGCGCACCGTGCCGTCGTGGCGGCGCCGCCGTCGGGCCGGCGGGGACGACGGCGGCGGGTCCAGCGCGGTCGACGACCACTTCGACACCGGAGGCACCGATGTCGACGACTGGCACCACCCCGATCCATGGGCGGACCCCGAGGTGGCGCACGACGATCGGCCGCGAAAGGAACAGCAGCCGGCACGGGCCACCGCGCTCCGGCGGGCATCGAGCGGGCGCTCCGGCCCCGGGCGCCTGCCCAAGATGGCGGAGTGGAAGTTCGGGCAGAAGTGACGACCTCAGGCCCGGGGGACTGGGACGCCGGCACCTACGACCGCATCGCCGACCCGATGACGCGTTGGGGCGTGTCCGTCCTCGATCGCCTCGACCTGCAGGGCGACGACACGGTGCTCGACGCCGGATGCGGCAGTGGACGCGTCACCGAGCAGCTCCTCGAGCGCCTGCCCCGCGGCCACGTGGTCGCACTCGACGCCGCGCCGTCGATGATGGCCGAAGCCCGCCGGCGTCTGGCTCGGGCGGGCGGGCGGGTGAGCTTCGCCCAAGCCGACCTGCTCGAGTTGTCGCCGGCCACCCTGGACGGCCGGGCGCCGGTCGACGCGGTGCTGTCGACGGCCACCTTCCACTGGGTGCTCGACCACGCCCGGCTGTTCGCCAACCTCGCCTCGGTGATGCGGCCGGGCGCCGTGTTGGAGGCACAGTGCGGCGCCGCCGGCAACATCGAAGGGCTGTTGGCTGCCGTGCGGCGCGTCGGCGGCGAGCGCGCCGGCACCTGGAACTACGCCACCGTCGAGGACACCGAGCGCCGCCTCGTAGCTGCCGGTTTCGGTGACATCAACGTGTGGACGCATCCCGAGCCCACACCGATCGCGCCCGAGGAGCTCGAGACCTACCTGGCCACGGTATGCCTGCGGATCCACGTGGCCGACATGGAGTCAGACGAGCGGACCGCGTTCCTGCGGTCAGTGGCCGGCGCCATGGACGAGCCGGTGATCGATTACGTGCGTCTGAACATCTCGGCGCGGCGGGCCTAGGCGCCCGTCCCCGGGTTACTCGGGGGAGTGGCAGACGGCCTCGACGTTGTTGCCGTCGGGGTCCCGGACGAAGGCTCCGTAGTAATTCGGGTGGTACTCGGGCCACACCCGCGGTTCGTGCAGCACCTCGGCGCCCTGTGTCACCGCCGCCTCGAAGAAGGCGCGCACGGTGGCCCGGTCGGTGGCCGAGAAGGCGATATGCGACTCGCGGAACCCGGTCCCCGAATCCTGTTGGCTGATCCAGAAATCAGGTCGGGGCGGGATGCCGTAGCCGATGGCCACACCCATGTCCATGATCCGCGATCCGCCGAGGGTCGCCAGCACGGCGTCGTAGAAGGCGGCGCTGGCGGCGAGGTCCGAGCACTGCAGGCTGAGGTGGTCGAGCATCGTGCGCCTCAGCCCGGCATGCGGCGCCACAGCGCTGCGGGCAGCTGGCGCATGACGCCGAACACGATCCGCAGCACGGCCGGGGACCACACCACCGCCGCCCCGCGCTCGAGGCCGGTTACCAAGTCGGCGGCCACCGAGTCGGGAGTGGTGGCGAACGGCGCGGGCTCGCGTCCTTCGGTCATGCGGGTCGCCACCCACCCCGGGCGCACGATCACGACCGACACCCCGGTGCCTTCCAGCGCGTCGGACATGCCCTGAGCGAAGGCGTCGAGGCCGGCCTTCGACGCGCCGTAGACGTAGTTGGCCTTGCGCACCCGGACCCCGGCCACCGACGAGAGGACCACGATGCGTCCGTGGCCCTGACGCCGGAGAACCTCGGCGAAGGCGGTCATGGCCGCCGCCGGCCCGGTGCAATTGGTCTCGAGCACATGGGCCGTCCGCGCCGGGTCGATCGCGTCAGCCTCCTGGTCGCCCAGCACTCCGGCGGCCACCAGCACGAGGTCGACCTGACCAACACGGGCCGCACATTCGGCCGCGAAGGAGCCGTGGCCCGCTACGTCGGTCACGTCGAACGGCGCGCAGTGGACCTCGGCGCCGAGCGCTTCGAGCTCCTTGGCCGAAACCTGGAGCGATCCCTGGTCTCGTCCGGCCAGCACCACGCGGGTGAGCCGACGGGCCACCAGCGCCCGCAACACGGCCCGGGCGATCTCCGAGGTTCCCCCCAGCACCACCGCCGACTGGGGCATGCCCATGGCGTCGTTCATCGGGGGACCTCCTCGGTCACGGGTCGTGTCCGGCGCCGAGGGCGACGAGCCGGCTTTGCCGCGGCGCCGGTTGGCGGGCCCAACAGGCCCAGCCGGCGGGACAGGTCCGAGTCGAGCACGCGCGTCGGGTCGACCGCCTCGCGCACGGCGCGCCAGGCCTCGAGGCCGGGGTACATGGCGGCCAAGACATCGGGACGGAGACGCGAGTCCTTGGCCAGGTAGACGCGCCCGCCGGCCTCGACCACGGCGTCGTCGAGGCGGTCGAGCAGGGGACCGAGGGCAGGGACGACGGGCAGGTCGAGGGCGAGGGTCCAGCCCTCGGTCGGGAAGGAGAGCGGACCCGG
>DATGGF010000090.1:0-1898 GCA_035308625.1 Acidimicrobiales bacterium
AGTCATTGACCTACACCTCCTGATCGCTAATGACATCGAGGTCGTGGAAGGCAACCGACTTGGTCACCCCGCTGTACTGGCCGGCGAACCGATGCGTTTCGGGCAGTGCAGAGTTCTCCATCGCGGACTCGAAGGAGTCGAAGAACACGATGGCCAGGTAGCGGTCCGGGTTGTTGCGGTCGCGGCCGACAATCTGGCGGCGGGCTGTGCGCTTGCCTTCGGTCGCCGCCACCCACTTGTCGTCGATCTGGCGGACGGCGTCGTAGTCGTCGGTCGTGAACTCAACGATCTGTATGAAACCCATCGAATCTCCTCTCTTGATCGCAGCCAGGCTCGGCTGCTCAGGCATCGGTCGCCCAGCGACCCCAGGGCCGAACGCCCCGCCCAGGGCCCTTCGTTCGGCGGACCGGCCGAAGGTCACCTTGGTGCAGGTCCGCGGCCTCAGGTGGCGGGCTCTCACGCGATGTTCGCCGTCGCGTCGACCAGCGACGAGGCCGCTGGGAGGGGGCCGAGAACGCTATATGGGGATGTCGGTGATGACCGATTGGTGGAAGCGGCGCAGGATCTGCGTCCACCGCTCGGCCCGGCGCCGGAACTGCTTCACCCTGGTGCCCAGCCGAGCAGACCAGCGTGGCTCGCCGTCAGGTTCATCGGAGCAGACGATCGACTCCGCCGCGACCGACGCGCGCGTGACGAGCACGGCTTCGGGCAGGTTGGGCGTCGTGGGGTCACCATCGAGGTCGACCGTCGCGGTCAGGACGAGCAGCGCGGTCGCCAAGATGGCCACGAACAGGACCAGCCGCCGGCCCGCGCCCTTGCCCCCCGCGCCCATGGCCCGATCGTATGCCACGACCTCAGCCCGGCGAGGGTGGCGCGCCTCGTCGCTCTGGTCAGCCCCACGTCGCGCCGCTTGACGGGTTCGCCGGGGCCGCGGGATGACGCGATGACACGGGCTCGGAAACGGCCGTTGTCTCCAGCTCGATGCGAAGCGGCTCGAGCGCGGTCCAGGTGCTGAATCGTCAGGCCACGCCGCTACTGTGCCAGGCGGTTCGACCCGGACACCGCGCCCAAAGGACGCTCCATGCCGATCCGGCAGTTCTTCCACCTGATGTTGATCGTCGACGACCACGACCTGGCCGAGGCCCGTTTCGCGGCGCTGCTGGCCCCGCGGGTCTTCCAGCCGAAGGGGTGGTCCGACTTCGACAAGCGGTGGGCCTCGCTGGCCGTCATCGGGCCGGACTTCGTCCTGGAGATCATGGAGCCCAGCACGGCGGAGGCCGACCGGAACGCCCCGCTGCCCAAGTTCCATGCCCGCCACGGTCAGCATTGGCACTCGATGTCCTGGTTCGTCGACCCCGCCGACGATCTGGTGGCGCTCGGCCGGCGGTTGGCTGACCGGGGCTGCCGGGTCATCGATCCCTACCCGCGGGGCTCGGCCGGCGGGGGCGACGCCCCGCTGACCCTGTTCACCCACCCGAAGGACACCTTCGGGCAACTCGAGTTCCAGGCGGTCACGGACCACAGCCGGCGGGACCCGCACCTGGGCCCCGACTGGACTGGTTCGTTCTGGCGCGACGAGCACCCGCTGGCCATCGAGCGCTGTTCGCACATCACCACGGTGGTGTCCGACCTGGAGCGGGCCCGCTCGTTCTACGAAGAGGTGCTCGAGGCGCCCGCGTTCCACGAGGAGCAGTCCCGCGATCGCCAGAGCACCTTCGTGATGGTGGGGACGGAGACCGTGGTCGAGCTGGCCCAGCCGACAGGTACCGACTCGCGACTGGGGCAAGACCTGGCCGCGCACGGGGAGGTCCCCCACTCCGTGACCTTCACCGTGGCCGACCTCGCCGCGGTCGCGAACCACGCGGCCGACATCAGCGCCCGGGTGGCCGATCAGGATG
>DATGGF010000091.1:0-3357 GCA_035308625.1 Acidimicrobiales bacterium
GAGCTCGGCGATCCCCAGGGGAAGGCTGATGGGAGCGGACGTCTGGTAGTTGCGGGTGCGCTCGATCCGCACGCCGGGGAAGCTCACGGTGAAGTCGCGCCCGGTCATGGCTGGGAAGGCCACGTGCACCGAGGTCGTGGCGTTCGGGGCGTGCGAGTCCGTGATTCCAGGCAGCGACACCGTGAGGCTGTCGTTGCCTCCCGGGCAGGTCCCGCCCTGGGGCACGGAGTCACACGAGCTGATGCGCAGTTCGGTCGGGACTGAGTGGCGACCGTCGGCCACCACCTGCAGGTCCAGGTGGTCGACCGTGAGCGTCTCCCCCGAGTTGACCTGCAGCCAGGCCTGGTGCTGGGTGGCAGCCCCGAAGCCCGGTGACCACATGGTCGCCGGGTCGCCGTCGAGGGCGGCCGCGGCGGTGTCCTTGATGGTGCCGGTCAGCCGCTCGGACGAGTACGCGCTGACCGGGCCGGTGCGCCCCAGTACGGAGTCGACCGTCGAGTCGGGTACGGCGGTGTCGGCCCGCACGGTGCCCGACACGGTGAAGTTCCGCGCCGCCGGCAGGGAGAACGACCGGGCCAGCACGGGCTCCGGATCGGTCTCCGGCGGGTTGGCCACCCGCTCGCGGGTCATGACGACGAGGACGCGATTCGACTGGTTGGTGGCGGACGTGTTGCGCAGGAGGTCGCTCGGCATGGCGATGATCTGCGCGCCCTGTACGCCGGGGATGGCCACGTGGGCGAGGCCGACGGGAGAAGCGCCCTTCACCACCGAGGCAGGGGCGGTGGCCAGGTTGGTCTTGTCGATGGTCACCCGGAGCGTGCGGAAGGTGCGCGGGGAGAAATGGATCACCTGTCCGGCCGCGCTGCGAGACGCGGGACCGAGCGTCACCTCGAGCGAGCGGTTGCCGTCGAAGGTGAGGGTGGCCCGGGTGATCCACTGCTGCGTCTCGTAGTCGGGCACCACTGGTTGGGCCAACGTCACCGTCCCGGTGCTCACCGGGCGGGTCAGCCGCACTTGCCACCAGCGGCTCAAGGGAACCACGCCCGCGGGTGTCTCCCATGCCGCGCCGGGGATCCCCTCCACGGCGAAGATGGGCGCGTGCTTGGGTACCGCCGGCACCGCCTCGACCGACGTCACGCCCACCGTCTGTTCCGTCGTCTGCGCCTCCACGGGGGAGTTGCCGAAGATGTCGAGGGGGGCCGAAGGGTTGGCGTCGGAAGCGGACAACATCAAGCCGGCGTTCTCCTGGATCCGGCTCCAGAAGTACAACTGCTTGCGGTTGCTGTCGGTGACGACCAGCGTCGCGCTCTTCGACTCGGCCTGGGGCAGGAGCGAACGGTGGGCCTGCAGGGTCGGTCCGTACAGCACGGCTGACGAGGTGTCGAGCAACCCGTCGGCGGCCAAGGCGGCCAGCGCGGTGCCGTCGCCGTCGACGACCAGCGGGTCCGAGGCGGTCTCGGCCCGCACCAAGGGCCGGGCGCCGGGCACGGTGTACACCTCGATGGGCGCCGGCCACGGCAGTGACGGCGATGCGGCCAGTGCCCTGGAGTCGAGGTTGCCCGGATGCCCGTAGACGGGGACGGCGGCACCGTAGGCGACCGGTGCCGACAACCCGGCCGGAGTGGGTTGCAGGGCTGCCCAGAAGCGCTGGGGATTGGGTTGGGCGAAGAGGCCGAAATTCAGATCGCTCTGGAGGATGATGTCGCCCGCGCTCAGCAGCCGGGCCAGCGGAGCGATGGCGCGGGGGTCCATCGTCCCGTTCTGCATGGGCACGTCGAGGCCGTAGAGCACCGAGTAGCCGGCCAGGGAGCCCAGCGGGAATTGCTCGCGCGACTCGTACGGGCGGGTGAGGATGCCCGGCCATACGGGGTCGATGGTGTCGCCCCACGAGTAGGCGGCCGAGTTCTCGCCCGGGATGGCCAGCACCCGGGTGTTCAGGTGCGTGGCATTCAGTGTGGTGGCCGCGTCGCGCACGTAGCTGGGCAGGGGATCGGGCATCGTGTAGCGCGACGGGACCGTGCCTCCGTCCCACACCGAGGGGTTGGCCGCGGCCACCAGGCCCACGGTGACCACCGCCACCACCAGGCCGGCGGCCCGTCGTCGCCGGACGAGCGCGGTGACTCCGGCGCCGAGCAGCATGGCCAGGCCGAGAACGAGCAGCGGGGTGGCCCGGTCGGTGGAACGCAGCGCCAGGCCGGCCGTGCTGTGGCGCATGAAGCTCTTGGCCAGCGCGCCGAAGGCGGACGGGGTGTTGTAGGGGTGGGCGCCGACGGCCAGCACCATGGCGACGAGCGCCAGTACTACGAAGTAGGCGCGCCGGCGCCAGCGGATGGCCACCGCCGCGCCGATGGCCAGGAGGGGGACGCCGAAGCTGGCGAAGATCAGCCAGAGGTGCTGGGCATAGCCCGTCGACGTGGCCGCCCAGGGCCCACCGCCGTCGAAGCCGTAGTAGTACCAGTACCCGAGCCCGCGCAGCACCTCGGAGGCGAGAGACGAGTTGGCCACGTGCGAGGGCTGTTCGGTGTAGTCGAGCAGCCGGAGCCCGTACTTCCCTTCCACGACCAGCGCCTCGGCCCACCACAACGACACGCCGATGGCGAGCACGCCACAACGCCAGGCGGCCGTCCACACCTCACGCCAGGTGTGCTCGCGAGTGACGCGGACGTAGAGGAGCCACAGGACCGGCGCCACCCCGGCGTAGATCGCGCCGGTCGCATTGGTGCCGCTGATGGTCAGCCAGGTGAGGGCGAACAGAGCGGGGTAGCGCCAATCCCGGTGTCGCACGGCCAGGATGACGAAGGCGGTGAGCCAACCCAGTCCGGCCCACGGGATGAGGATCACCGAGATCCGGCCCACGTACTGCAGGAAGTACGGCGAGAGCATGAAGGCGAAGGCGGCGACGAAGCGCCCCGGGCCGCGCAGCCCTACGACCCGGCACAGGTAGAGCACGCCGGCGCCAGCCGCGAACAGCAGAGCTCCCACCCACAAGCGTTGGGCGGCCCACAACGGGATGCCGAGGGCACGGGCGGCCCAGAAGAAGGGGCCCATCGGCCACAGGTAGCCGATGGCCTCGTGGGTGACCGTTCCCAGGCCGATCTGCGGGTTCCACATGGAGGTCGACTGCCGCAGCAGGCGACCGGGCTCCAGGTAGAGGTAGGTCTTGGTGTCGGTGTCGACCACGCCGACGCGCGACAACAGCTGGGGCACGAAGGCCACCACGGCAAGGACGAGGTACTCCAACCGGGAGACGGAGCGGGCTGGGCCCTGGTCCGGTTGGCCATTGGCCGCGGGCCGGCGCGGGGCCGTGCGCGCAGGCGTCGTCACCAATCCCGATCCCCCTTGTCGCCCGGGCCGACC
>DATGGF010000092.1:0-1935 GCA_035308625.1 Acidimicrobiales bacterium
CCTCGGGTGCCTCGGCGACAGGTGCCTCGGTGACAGGCGCTTCAGCGACGACCGGCTCAGCGACGACCGGCTCAGCGACGACCGGCTCAGCGACGACCGGCTCAGCGACGACCGGCTCAGCGACGACCGCCTCAACGAGCGGCAGCTCGTGCTCGACCGCTTCGACTTCTATCGGCTCGGTGGCGAACACCGGCGCGGCGACAGGCGGCTCGACTACGGGCGGCGGGGGAGGAGGCGGTAGCCACTGCATCGGCTCGACCACGAGCGGCTCGACCGGGGTCGGCTCGACGACGAGCGGTTCGTCCGGCGGCGGCGGGGGAGCCGGCTGCCACATCTGGACCGGCTCGGGGAAGACGGGCTCGCCCGTGGGGGGCGGCGGGGGCGTCACGCTGAAGTCGTGTCGGGGCTCCCAGCTCTCCACCGGCTGTTCGGCCAGCAGCGGCGGAGGCGGCGCCACGGGAGGTGGCAGCACCGGCTCGGGCCACCCGCCGTTCGGCGCGGGAGCCACCACCGGCTCGGGCCACCCGCCGTTGGGATGTTGGGCGACGGGCTCCGGCGCGGCTGGGGCAACGATCGGCGGCGCGGCAGGTTCCGGCGCGGCCGGCGGTATCCAGGCCGGCTCGTGGCCGTCGCCGTTGGGGTGGTCGGCGACCGGCACAGGAGCGGGCGCCGGCACCAGAGGCTCGACGGCGATCGGGGGCTCGACGACGACCGGCGGCTCGCCGGCGACGGGAGGCGCCAGCACCGGCTCGGGCCAGCTCCCGTTGGGCGTGCCGTGGAGTGCGGGCTCGAGGTCCGGCTCGGGGTGCACGGCCGGCGGCGGGCCGTCGGCCACCACGGCCTCGAGGCCGTACTCGATGAAGGGGACCTCCTTCTTGCCCAGCAGCCCCCGCGTCACCCAGCCCCGGCTCTCGGCCGCGACCAGGAGCGGAGGCAGGATCACCAGGGCGGCCAACAGCGCCACCGTGACGTTGAGGGCCACGATGATCCCGAAGTCGCGCAGCAGCGGGAAGGGAGAGGCGGCCAGGGTGCCGATGCCGGCGATGGCCGTCATGGCCGAGACGAGGAAGGCGCGTCCGGTCCGGCGGGCCGTGGCGTCCATGGCCGCGATGGGCGCGTAGCCGCGCTCGCGTTCTTCCACGAAGCGCAACAGGATCAGTGACGTGAATTCGGTACAGACGGCCACCACCAGCGGGCCGGTGACGGCGGTGACCGGGCTCAGCTTCAAGTGCAGGGAGAAGGCCACGATGGCGGTGGCGCCCACGGCTACCAGCACGGGCACCAGCGAGAGCAGCGACCGGATGATGCTGCGCAGCCGCACGGCCAGGAAGGCGCCCACGAAGAGCACGGCCAGATAGGTGAGGAGCACCCGCGAGCTTTCGAGGTTCTCGATGAGCCCGACACCGACGATGGCGATGCCACCGGGGGCGACGGTGATGCCCGGCGGTGCTCCCATCCCGCTCTGCAGGTCCTTCACCACCGGCTCGAGTGACGACAAGGTGTCGGGATAGGCGCGGAAGATGATGTTGATGGCGTGCCCGTTGTTGGCGATGGTCGTGTTGCGGATGCCCTTGGGTGCGAGCAGATAGAGGCCTTCGACCTGGGCGCCCGTGGGATTGACGTGGTTGGTGCCGGGCACGGCATTCATGACCCAGTCGAGCGTGCTCACCAAGCCGGCGGCCGGCAGCAGGGCCGGGTACTTGGTGTTCAGCTGACGCGAGATCCGGGACACGTAGCTGACCGTCTGGTTGCTGAAGGGCTGGTTGGTCTCGACGTTGACGGCGATCTCGTTGGCCGCTCCCGTCCCCGCCTTCACCATCTTGATGTCCTTGATGGACTGCGCGTGCGGGTCAACCCACGAGATGGCGTCGGTCTGGATGTGGATGTGGCCCTCGACCGCGATTCCGGTGACGAAGATGAGGACGCTGGCCAGCG
>DATGGF010000093.1:0-6430 GCA_035308625.1 Acidimicrobiales bacterium
ACCACGGCCCCGCCCAAATAGGGGAACTGCTGGTGGAACTCGTCCATGGCCTCGATCAGCGCCGTGCCCGCGGTATCGGGCAACGGCTCGTCGATGAAGAGCGACTTGGCCGCGAACGACGAGCGCGACAGGACCCCCGCCGGGTCCTGGGAGGGCAGGTGGCACTGGGCCACGCTCAGATGCTCGCACCCGGCTTCGATCAGCATGGCGTTCAAGAACGACTCAGGGTCCACGGATCGAGAGGTGGGGGCCCCGACACTTCCGGTGAGCGCGGCCAACTGATCTTCGGCTGCAGGCACCTCCCCGCAGTAGACGCCGCTCACCACCACGTGCGTCCCGGCGGCTCCCTCGGCCAGGAGCTGACAGTTGGACCAGAGCTCGTCCGGCCCGTGGCGCATCCACGGCTGCCACTGGCCGACGACTTCGGCTGCCGCCGCCCACGGCCACGACAGCGTGAACAGGGTCGTCGGCACCACCGGGTGGGCGGTGAACTGGAAGGACGTCACCACGCCGAAGTTGCCACCACCACCACCCCGGCTGGCCCAGTACAAGTCGGGCTCCTCCGCGCCGCTGGCACGGACGAGGCGGCCATCGGCACTCACCATGTCGAGCGACTGGAGGTTGTCGCAGGTGAGCCCGTAGCGCCGGCCGAGCACGCCGATGCCTCCTCCCAAGGCCAGCCCGGCAATGCCCACCGTCGGACACGACCCACCCGGCACCATGAGACCGGCCGATGCGACGGCGGCATAGAGGTCGACGAGCTTGGTCCCCGCCCCCACCTGCACCGTGCGGCCGTCGACGCGGACCGAGGACATCGAGCTCACGTCGAGGACCAAGCCGGGACCTGTCGAGTAGCCGCCGTAGCTGTGGCCGCCCGATCGCACCGCCAGGTCGACGTCCCAACTCCGGGCGAAGGCGATCGTGTGCTGGACGTCGCCTGGGGTCAGGCAGTAGGCGATGGCGGCCGGCCGGCCCGAGTCGAACCGCTCGTTGTACAGGGCTCGGCTGACCGGGTAGCCGGGATCACCGGGGAGCACCAACCGACCGAGGAGCAATTTGGCCAACTCGGACCACGGCGGTGAGCCGTGGGGCCGGCGGCGGTCCGGACGGGCTCGCACGGTACTGCTGGCACACCCGGAGACGGTAGGCCCGAGGGACAACACCAACCCCGCCGCTCCGGCGTACGCGAGCACGCGCCGGCGATCGATACGCGCAGCCCCCACAGCCGGAGATCCTGCTGGTCATCACCGGCGAACGCCAGCAATTGGTTGCCGTCTCCGACAGGATGAGGCCGTGGACCTGAACCAGGTGACCATCGGTTCGACCGATTTGGACCGGGCCGAGGCCTTCTACCGGCAGCTCGGCCTGCGCCTGATCGTGAAGAACGACACCTATCTCCGGTTCGAGTGTCCCGACGGTGCCAGCAGCTTCTCGGTGGAGCTGGCCGAATCGATTCCCGACGGCGACGGCGTGATCCTCTATTTCGAGGACGGCGACCTCGACGCGCTAACACGTCGCCTGGAGGACGCCGGCGTCGCCTTCGAGCACCCACCGACCGACATGCCCTGGCTGTGGCGGGAGGCTCGCTTACGCGATCCGGACGGCCACCGGTTGTGCCTGTTCGATGCCGGGGTCAACCGACTCCATCCTCCCTGGCGGCTTGCGGCGGACGATCCCTCGGAGAGCGGAGCCAGCTCCAACTGACGGAACGCCCCAGGACCCGACCGCGAGCTCAACCGGGCTCTGGGTCGTAGGGAAGGTCGGCGGGACGGCAATCGCGGTAGTCCGGTTCAGGCTGCACCTCGAACTGCACGACCAGGACCGTCTCGCGTCGTTCGAGCACAGCGCGGGCGACCCGATGCATGCCGTCCATGACCCGGCCGTCGACACCCAGGATGATCGGGTACGTCGGGTCGACCTCGACCACCAGGCGCATGTGCTCGACGACCTTGCGCACAGTCGCCACCTCCATGCTCCCGGCGAACCAGTAGTCGGTATCCAGGTCCCCGATGGCGTCGAGGGGAATCTCCCGGACGGGCAGCCCGGCGCTCAGCTCGATGAGACGGTCGACATCCCAGGCGTCAAGCCCTTGCTCGCCAGGCCAGAAGTGGTACTGCTTTCGCACTTGGGACAGTCTGATCCTTCGCTCAAGGGGATGCCGACTCGAACCGCGGCATCACTTCGGCCGCGAAGCGTTCGAGGGGCTGCGCGTCGAGGCTCCCGAACCGCAGCACCACATGGTCGACCCCAGCGTCCTCGAGAAGCCGGAAGTCCGCGGCCACCTCCTCCGGCGTGCCCACGAAGCGAGGGCGGTCGTCGTCAGCCACCCACGCTTCGGGTTGATAGCGGAACTCCGAACCCACCGGGGGTCGCGGTGCCGGCGGCGCCCACGGTCGTCGCTTCTCGACCAAGGCGGTGGCCATGCAGCTGTAGGAGAAGGTGAACGGGCCATCGAGGCCGGATTGGCTCCGCAAGGCGAGGATCCGGCTTCTGGCCGACGCATAGTCGTCGGCTGACGTCCACAGGGGATGCCAGCCATCTCCGTACAGAGCCGCCCGCCGCTCGGCCTGGGGATTGTTTCCGCCGACCCAAACCGGAACGGGAACCGGCGGGGTGAGGACGACGTGAGTCTCAGGGGGCGCCCGCAGCGCGTGCAGGAACGCCTCGGTGCTGACTGCTCGCTCCTCGTACGGGCCGGCGTCTAGGGCTGCGAATTCGTCTCGTAGGTATCCGATCCCGACGCCGAGGACGAGGCGGTTCCCGGCGAGGTGTCCCATGGTTGCCGCCATGGCCGCCACGAGCAGGGGGTGGCGGTAGGGGGCGACAAGGATGTCCGTACCCAGCACGATGCGCTTGGTGATCGCCAGCCCGAAGGCGCAACTCGCGAGAGGTTCGAAGAAGGGTGGCGACAAGGCGGGTCCGGCTGCCGCTCGAGGCACGGCGATGTGGTCGGGAAACCACGCCGACGCGTAACCCAACTGCTCCGTGGCTTCGAGGAGGTCCCGAACAGCCGGGCCCGCCGCTCCAGCTCCATACGACGGAATGGCCACGCCGAACCTCACGGTTTGTACACCGTGAAGCCTCGATCTTCCATCACACGCCTCAGCCGATCGACGGTCTGAGGGACCGATTCGGGGCTGCGCTTGGTGACGATCCCAGCCAAGGGTTGCGGGTTCTCCGACATCGGGCACCTCTGTCCTTCCGGCCTTGATTCGCCCCATGATTCTTGCCCAAGGACTCGATTCGCACCTTTCCCTTGCGCAGGTCGAGTGGTCGCCGGCAACACAGCCCGATTCCCCGTCGATATGCTGCCCGCACCTCGGCGACCCGCCGCCATCGCACCCGTGGACCAGGAGGCTGTCATGGACAACGTCGGACTGATGAAGCAGGTCATCGCCAATACGGACAAAATCGTCAAGGGCATCGACCCGTCGCAACTCGGTCTGCCGTCACCCTGTACGGAGTGGACGGTTCGCGATGTGGTCAACCACATCACTGGCGGGTCGACGATGTTCGCCGTGTGCGTCGAGGAGGGGTCCGTACCGGACGAGCTGCTTGGCCAGCTCATGGGGGGAGACAACCTCGGCGACGACTTCGTGGGAGCGTGGGAGGCGGCCTCGACCCGTGCCGTGGCGGCGTTCGAGTCCCCGGGCGCCCTCGACAAGATGGTGAAGCTGCCCTTTGGCGAGATGCCCGCCGGCGTCGCGCTGAACATCGCCGTGTTCGACGTCCTCACACACGCTGCCGACATCGCCAGTGCCACCAACCAGACGATCGACGACACAGCGCTGTTGGAGACAGCGCTGGCGGTAGGTCGCCAGATGATCGGTCCCGATCTGCGGGTTCCTGGAGTCTTTGGCCCAGAGCAAACGGCGCCGGAGGGCGCCTCGCCCGCAGTGAAGCTGCTGGCATTTGCCGGCCGTAAAGTCTGAGCAGAATCAGCACCTGATCCTGCCTACCTGAGCCGGCACGTCCGCCGCGGCCGCATCCAACGGGCCCATGTCACGACGCCAGATCCCGCTGAGGGTCCTGGCCGCCCTTGCCTTCTTCGGACTCGTCGCAGGCGCCTGCGGGGACAGTGCCGCGACTTCGACGGGCGCAACACATGGCGCGCCGACGTATCCACCGGTGCCAGCCGGCGGAACGGACTGCGGGATCTACGACGCACTCAGTGGCTGGCCGACAACCGTCGCCGCGAGCCCGGCGATCTACACCTGCTTGATCAACGCGTTCACCTCAGGCCAACCTGCCCGGCTCGTCGTGATCGATCCCAGCCGCGTGAACAGCGGCCGCTACACCAGAGATGGCTACGCGATCCCCGCCGGGATCGTCACCACGTACCGGGTCCTCGGCGCGCGTGCTCTACAGGTCACGACGGATCGCCAGGAGGCCAGGGGTCCAGTCACGGTGCAGAACTGCACCGGCCTGTCACAGTCGGCACTGGATTCACCACCGACACCAAGCGGCTGCAAGCCCGGATGAGGGCTACCGGCGCGGAGGTCGCATCGGATGACTCCTGCCGCGTGCCCGCCGATTCGCTTCACCCTCGGTGCTCCCACCACCACAGGTTCGCTACGAAGCCGGGCCAGCCGGTCGATGGCTCGCCGAGCGGCAGCGGTTCGACGCCAACTCGTCCTGTCGGGAGTCATATCGTTTAGTGGGAGCTGGTCTGTCGGTTTGGGAGACCCACATCTCCAGCCTCCGGGAAGAGCGCCAACGGTGAACCTGGTCGACCTCGACGCGACGACCCGCTTCCACATGCGGGCTGAGGCGGAAATGGACCGCGCCTCGGGAGTCCTCTTCATCAGCGCGCGGCTCAGCCCGCACGGGCGGGTCGAGTACCCCGAACTGCTCTTGAAGGCCATTGATGCAGGGACTCCGGACACCTTGGCCGTTGCTCTCCTTCAGAACTGGCGGATCAACCTTTGGGAAATGGGGCGGGACCCAAAGGGGAGACCTCGCCGAAAGCGGGTCCCGTACAACGCGGCCGACTCCTTAGCCCTGCGCGAGTTCAACCGCTACTACATCCGAGGTGTCTGCATTCGGGCAGAGGTCGAAGGCATTCACGTGGTCGAGGTGTACAGAGGAAAAGCACTCGGACGTCCGATGTCTGAACTCCAAGCCCACATCGGTGACCACCTCGACCCAAGAGGCATACTCTCCTACCTTCGCGCCCATAACGACCCGAGATCGGTGGACATGGTTCTGGGCGCTCCCGGTGGGTCCAACTCGGGTTTGACGGTCCGACTGGTGCGTGCGACCCAATCCGCCTAGTGGTCACCCGCGTCTGTGTTCCCCACGGGGTTCACCTAGCTGGACGACTCCCAGCAGTACTGGAAGGCGCCATGGACTGAAGGGTCGAAGGTCGACAGACGCTTGATCTGGAAGTGCGGGTCTCTTTTCCCGACGACCTCGTAGACGACTCCCACCCCGCCCGCTGGTTCGAAGCCGAACCTGCCGTAGTAGCCCGGATCTCCGAGCAGAACCACAGCCGGCCAACGCTGACGTTCTGCTCGTTCAAGAAGCTCGGTCACGAGCGCTGATCCCACCCCTTGACCCTGGCGAGCCGGCGAGACACACAGCGGAGCAACGGCGACCACCGCGGGGCTGCCCGGACTGCCTTTCGCCCCGAGCAGGTGCCCTACGACGATCTCATCCTCCATGGCGACAAGTTCGAGGTCCGGGATAGCCGCGTTGAGCTTCCATGTGTCGAGGACGATCTGCACTTCCTCCTGGCCCTGGAAATGGGCGGCGAAAGCATCCCTGACGAGCGCCAGGATGGACTGGCGATCCGTTGACTGCGCTGACCGGACAGTGCGGATGTCAGGTGGCCCGGAGGCCGTTACGGGATGTGGATCCCGGAGATGGCGCGGGCGATGACGAGGCGCTGTACCTCCGAGGTGCCCTCGAAGATGGTGTAGATCTTCGAGTCGCGGTGCCAGCGCTCCACCGGATGCTCCCGGATGTAGCCGTACCCACCCATGATCTGGATGGCCTCTTCGGTGGCCCACACCGCCGTCTCACCGGCGAACAACTTGGACATGGAACCCTCGCCCGCCGTGAACGGCTGGCGGGTCGCCCCCATCCAGGCGGCCCGCCAGATGAGCAGCCGCGCCGCGTCGATGCGCATCTTCATGTCGGCCAGCTTGAAGGCGATGCCCTGGTTCTCGATGATCCGCCGGCCGAAGGCCTTGCGCTCCTTGGCATAGTCGAGCGAGTACTCGTAGGCGGCCCGGGCGATGCCCAGTGCCTGAGCTCCCACGGCCGGGCGGGTCGCCTCGAAAGTGGCCATGGCCGCCTGGGAATTCGAGCGCTTGCCTTCGCGGGCGCGGGCGATGCGTTCGTCGAGCTTCTCCTTGCCGCCGAGCAGACAGCTGCCGGGCACGCGCACGTCGTTGAGGATGACCTCACCCGTGTGCGAGGCGCGGAT
>DATGGF010000094.1:0-5247 GCA_035308625.1 Acidimicrobiales bacterium
CTGGTCCGAGGACCGGCTCCGAGAGGCCCGGCCGATCGAGAGGAGCACCACCGCCGGCCAGCATGCCGGCGGGAAGGGCGACACAGTTGACCCGCACCCCCTCGGGCCCCCAGGCCCGCGCCGCCGCCTTGGCCAGGGAACGGCTGCCTTCGCTGGCGGTGGTCCACGGCACCATGCCCGACGCTCCCGTCATGGCCAGCGTGGGAAGCACGAGCACGATGGCGCCACCGTTGGGGCACAGTGCTCGATACGCAGCTTGCAGTCCGTGCAGCGTCCGGCGCATCGGCTCCTGTGCCCGCTGCGCCCAGGTGGTGCCGTCGAGGTCGGCCAGCGGTGCCGGCACGGTCGCGGCGACAGGCACGCGGGCGTCGACCACGGCGTCCAGGGTCCCGAGAAGCGCCCGCGCCTTTTCGAGCGCCTCGGCGACGTGGGCGGCCGAAGCAAAGTCGCAAGCCACGGCAGCCCGACTGTTCACCCCGGGTGAGTCAAAAAGGGCCGCATCGACCACCGCCACGACGCTCCCGGCGTCGCTCAACCCCTGGGCGAGGGACATCCCGGTGCCGGTGGCACCGCCGAGCACGGCGACGGAGCTCACCGAGGCGGCTCGAGCCTGGCGCGCAGCTGCGGGTCGTGGACGAACACGGGCAGGTCGTCGGCGTCGAGGAACGAGGGCCGAACGGAGGACCCGCCGTCGACGGCGAGGACCTGACCGGTGATCCAGCTCGACAGATCGCTCAGGAGAAAGAGCACGGCGCCAGCGACGTCGTCGGGCCCACCTCGCCGCCGCAGGGGGAGTGCCGCTCGCTCCTCGGCCGTGTCCTGGGGCGTGGATCCGGCGTGGTTCTTCGGGGTGCGCACTGTTCCCGGTGCCACGCAGTTGACCCGGATGTCGTGGCGGCCCCATTCCAGGGCGGCCGTCCGGGTGAGCGACACCACGGCCGCCTTGGCCGCGGCATAAGGGGAGGCATAGGGCATGGCGGTGATGCCGGCCACCGAACCGATGAGCACGATGCTCCCGCCGCTCTGGCGGGCCGCCATCTGCCGGCCGGCGGCCCGCACGGTATGCACGACGGAGCGGAAGTTGAGGTCGAAGACCGCGTCGAACACGCCCTCGTGCATGTCGAGCAGTCCGTCCCACTGCGGGGGCCACATGCCGCCGGCCACGTGCACCATCCCGGCGAGGGCGCCTGGTTCGGCCGCCTCGGCCATGGCCGTCTCGACGGCGACGAGGTCCCGTACGTCGGTCAGCCGGCTGCGATGGCTCCCGGAGGTCCCGGCGACTGATCGTTCGAAGTCCTCGAGACCCTCGAGGCGCGAGTCGAGGCCGACCACGTTGGCACCGGCGTGGGCCAGCACGCGGCAGATGGCACTGCCGATCCCGCCCCCGCCGGCCCCGGCCACCACCACCGTGCGCCCGTCGAGCCCGAGCGTGGGCGCATCACCGGAGTCATGTGACCGAGGGTCTGGCGTGGTCATCCGTCGGCGAACGTCGCCTGGCCGGTGCGAACGACCAGGAAGACCACACCGTCGGCTCCGGCGCGAAAGCCGTAGCTCGAGTTGGCCGCCACCACCGTGGTGTCGAAACGCGTCATGTCGGCACCGTCGAAGGAGCACGACCCTTCGAGCACCATGAAGATCTCGGCGTGGTCGTGGCTGTGCGGTGGCACGGCCAGGCCGGGCGGGATGCGGACGACCTGGGCGAAGAAGCCCTCCTCCCCCTCGCTCAGGTACCTCTTGGCGACTCCCTGCTCGGCGGCGGCCCGGGCCACGGCTTCGTCGGTGCCGGGTGCCGTGGGGACCTGCCACTCGAGCTCGTCGTAGCGGTGGACCGTCCGATCGGCCATGAGCCCCCTTCGTCGCTGCGGGCTGAGCAGGGCCGATCGTAGCCCGGCCCCAAAATCTGTCAATCGATTGATTGTGTGTATCGGCGGGGCGTACAGTGCCGCCCTGGGAGCCTGAATGGACGCGCGCGCACTCACCATCCGCCCGGTGACCGGGGTCCTCGGGGCCGAGGTCGGCGGCGTCGATCTGTCCGAGCCTCTGGACGACGCCACCATCGGCGGGCTGCGCCGAGCGCTCGTCGAGCATCAGGTCCTCTTCTTCCGCGACCAACCCATGACGGCCGACGAGCAGGTGCGCTTCGCTCGCTACTTCGGTGAGATCGACGAACCGCTCTTCCGCACCACTGCATCCGAACGGCCCGAGATCCTCGTGCTCGACCAGGTGGCGCCCAAGGGCGAAGGGGCCGACAGTTGGCACGCCGACAACACCTACATGGAGTCGCCGCCCATGGCGTCGATCCTCCAGGCGCTGGTGCTGCCCGACGTCGGCGGCGACACATGCTGGGCCAGCATGGCGGCCGCCTACGAAGCGCTGTCGCCGGCCATGCAGGAGATGCTCAGCGGTCTCAGCGCCGTGCACTCGCTCGAGCTCATGGTGGAACGGACCAAGCACGTGGCCAACGCCTCGCTCAGGGAGGCCACCGAGAAGTGGCCACCCGTCGTCCACCCCGTGGTGCGGGTCCACCCCGAGAACGGCCGGCGCATGCTCAACGTGAACAGCAACTGGACGAGCCACATCGTCGAGTTGACCCGAGCGGAGAGCCGGGCCCTCCTCGACCTGTTGTTCGACCACGTGCGGTCGCCGGAGTTTCAGGTGCGATTCCACTGGGAAGTGGCCAGCGTCGCCTTCTGGGACAACCGCGCCGTGCAGCACTACGCCGTGCCCGACTACACCGAGCGCCGGGTCATGCAGCGCATCACCCTGGCCGGAGACCGTCCGTATGGTCCGCGGCACTCGCTTACCGTTGCTCAGGTGCCGGCGTCATGACCGGCCCTCGGTTCACCACCCTCGACGACGGCAAATGGCAGGAAGTGCGGCGCATCCGTTTGGCCGATGGGAGCACGGCGTCGGTGTGGGAGCGCTGGCTCGACTTCAGCCCGTCGTTCTTGTCGCTCTATGCGCGGTGGGATCCCGGGATGATGGTGCACGCGCACGGCCATCGATCCAACCACGTCGTCTACGTCCTCGAAGGCGAGATGACCTGCGGCGAGACCCGGTGCACGCCGGGGACGCACATCGCGCTCGACGAAGGGGACACCTTCGGGCCCTTCGTGGCCGGCCCCGACGGGGTGATGCTGTTCGAGGTGATGATGGGCGACCCCACCTCGTTCCCGGCCGATCCCGACGGCTGGCAGCGCCTGCTCGGCGACAAGGGTGCCGAGCAGCTTCCCAACCCGCCCATCGACCTGCCCGAGTGGGTGACGGACGCCCGCAGCGAAGCGGCCGGGTAACCGCCAGCTCAGGGGGCTTCGAAGCCCCCGGCCACGAAGTCGATCAGGCTGTCGCGGATCACCGTGATGGCGCCCGATGAGCGCCGCTCGATCCACGTCCGCAGGCCCCTCGCCGGCTCCGAAACGCAGTTCAGGACCAGATGCAGGGCGAAGCACACCCGGTCGACCACGACATCGTCGGCCAGATCCGGTCGGGCCCGGTGCAGGGCCTGGTAGTAGGCCTCGTACTGGTCGAGGAAGTGCTGCTCCAAAGCCGGGATCATGGCCGGATCGTCGAGCACGGCGGCCAGGAAGCCGACGTAGGCGGTGTCGCCCTCGGGCCCTTCGTCGGTCACGAACTCGAACGTGGGGTTGACCAGTGCCTCGGCCACCGCCCTCGGGGTGGGCCGCTGCGCCGATAGGGCCTGGAGGTGCTCCCTCCGATGGCGGCCCAGCCGGTCGGCGCGGTCCTCCATGATGGCGTTGACCAGACCCTCCTTCGACTGGAAGTGGTAGTGGATGGAGGCCGAGTTGGTGTCGGCGGCGGCGGTGATGTCGCGTACCGACACACCGTCGAGGCCGCGTTCGGCGATGAGACGCTCGGCCGCCTGCATGAGCCGCGTCCGGGTTGCGTCGCCGACGGCGGTGGTCCGCGATCGCGATTCGGTGGAGCTGCTCGTCACGTCGACGGTGGTGGCGCGGTCAGCCAATGCCGGCGCCGTCTGCCACCGGAGGCGGCAGATAGGTGTCGGGGAACCGGTAGAAGGCCACCGGGTTGTCCCAGAGGATGGCCCGCTTGGTGTCGGCCGAGATCTGGTCGGGCACAAGCGCGAGGAACGAGGCCGTCGTCCGCGGGAACTTCGAGTCGGGGTGAGGGAAGTCCGACTCGAAGAGGATGTGGTCGTCTCCCAGCCAGCGCACGACGTCACTCACGTAGGGGTCATCGCACTCGGTGGTGATCCAGCAGTTGCGCTTGAAGTAGTCACTTGGCGCCATGGTGAGCTCGGGGAACTCGCGACCGCCCATCTCGAGGTGTTCGTCGATCCGGTGCAGCCAGCTCGGCAGCCACCCGCAACCGGCCTCGAGGTAGGCGACGCGGAGCCGGGGGAAGCGTTCGTAGACCCCGTGACAGATCATCGACACGATGGCGCCCATGGCTTCGAACGGGTGGACCACCACGTGCCATTCGTTGTAGCCCCGGAAGCGGTCGGATCCGAAGGAGGTGCCCCGCAGTCCCATGAACTCGTGGGTGGCGAAGGGGACGTCCAGGTCCTGGAGCAGCTCCCACACCGGGTCGTAGTACCGGTCTCCGAGCGTGCGATGGTCGAAGTAGTCGGGGCGGGCCCAGAAGCACCGGATGCCGAGCTCGTCGTAGGCGTACTGGATCTCGGCCACGGCCCGGGTGACGTCGGTGAGGGGGACGGGGCTGGCCGTGTGGACCCGGTTCCCCGAGGCCTCGCGCATCTCCGCGCCCCAGCGGTTGTAGGCCCGCACCATGGCCGCCTGCATATCGGGGTCGATGCCTTCGAACCACAGGTCGTACTCGGGCCCGTAGATGACCGACACGTCGATCCCGTCGGTGGCGAGCGCCCGGGCGACCCGGTCCCCGGTGAACCCATTGACCACCAGGTCCTCGCCGTACTTGGCGATCATGTCGTCCTTGGTCCAGTCGATGTACTTCTGGAACTGGCCGTAGAGGATGGTGTCGTGTTGGGTCCAGCGGCCGTCCACGGTCACCGGGTTGTAGGTCTCGAACCCGGGCACGGGCTGGCGCAGGCCCACCCGCTCGGCGTAGCGGGGCTCGAGGAACCGCTGCCACAGGTCGGTCGGATAGATGACATGCGCATCGGCGTCGAACACCTTGAACCCGTTCCGCACTCCGAACCTCCCCCTCAAAAGAAGCAAGTATTTGATTGATCTTATCGCTAAGCTCCGGCCATGGCTACCAGCCCGCTCCGGGGCACGAGCCGGCGCC
>DATGGF010000095.1:0-4707 GCA_035308625.1 Acidimicrobiales bacterium
CTCCTGGATGCAACGGACAGCGCTTTCGCCCTTAATCCTGAACTCTGGCCGCACAATCATTCGGTGTGCGAGCACGGGCGCAGCCATCGTCTTGATATCGTCCGGCTCGACGTAGCCACGGCCATCTATAGCCGCCAGAGCCTGGCTGGCATACACCAGCGCAAGCGACCCGCGCGGGCTCGCTCCCAACGATACGGACGGGTGGGAGCGCGTCGCGGCAACCAGGTCCAACACATATCCGCGAAGGCTCTCGTCCACATGCACGCGGCGCACTGCCGACTGGAGCCGGGTTATCTCGCCCGCGGTCATAACTGGCTTAATGGAGTCCACGGGCCGCGCTTCCGCCTGGTCCACCAGAATCCGCATCTCGTCACGCTTGCTGGGATAGCCAATTTCCAATCGAGCGGTAAACCGGTCAAGCTGCGCCTCCGGCAGAGGGTACGTACCGGAGAGCTCGATGTTGTTCTGCGTGGCGATTACGAAGAACGGAGCGGGCAGTGGGTAGGTGCGCCCGTCCACGGTCACCTGCCGCTCTTCCATGCACTCCAGCAGCGCGGACTGCGTCTTTGGCGTGGATCGGTTGATCTCGTCGGCCAGCACGACGTTGGCGAATACGGGGCCGGACCGGAACTCGAACTCTCCCGTTTTCTGGTTAAAAACGGAAGTACCGGTTACGTCGGAGGGCAGTAGGTCCGGGGTGAACTGGATGCGCTTGAATTCGCAGCCCAGGGTTGCTGCGAGTGCTTTGGCGAGTGTGGTCTTTCCGACGCCGGGGATGTCCTCGATGAGCAGGTGCCCACCGGCCAGAGCGGTGACCACGGCGGAGACGACCGACCCCGGCGCACCGAGGAGGACGCGACCGAGGTTGTCGGCCAGCGCCCGGCCCAACGCCGCCGTGCTCGCCACGTCGACGCTCGCGCCGGGCTCGTGTTCCGCCGCTACCACCGGGTCCAGAGCCATCCCTTCAGATTACGGCGGGGCCGTCCGTTAGCGTCGGCGTCGGCGTCGGCGTTGACGTCGGACGACCGGTAGCGTCGATGTGAACGGGCGGTGACCGACGGGGAGGTTGGCGTGCACGACCTGGTGATTCGAGGGGGAACGGTCGTCGACGGCACCGGAGCGCCGGGCCGCACCGCTGATGTGGCCATCGACGACGGCCGGGTCACCGAGGTCGGGCAGGTGGGTGGCGGGCAGCGCGAGATCGACGCCGACGGCGCGCTGGTGACTCCCGGATTCGTCGACATCCACACGCACTACGACGGGCAGGTGACGTGGGACCCGCTGCTCACCCCGTCGTGTTGGCACGGCGTGACCACGGTGGTGATGGGGAACTGCGGCGTCGGGTTCGCGCCGGTACACCCGGACCGACACGACTGGCTCATCGGGCTGATGGAAGGTGTCGAGGACATCCCCGGCACCGCCCTGTCGGCCGGCATCCGCTGGGAATGGGAGAGCTTCCCCGAGTTCCTCGACGCCATCGACTCGGTGCCCAAGGCCATCGACGTGGGCACCCAAGTACCCCACGGTGCCGTGCGCGCCTACGTCATGGGCGACCGCGGCGCGCGCAACGAGCCGGCCACATCCGAGGACATCGAGGCTATGGCGGCCATCGTCCGCCAGGGGATCGAGGCGGGGGCGCTCGGGTTCTCTACGTCGCGCACCATCGCCCACCGGGCCATCGACGGCGAGCCGGTTCCCGGTACCTACGCGGCGGAAGACGAGCTCTTCGGGATCGGGTCGGTGCTCGGCGAACTCGGCACCGGTGTATTCGAGCTGGCCCCGGCCGGCGTGCTGGGCGAGGACCTCGCCGCGCCGGCGAAGGAGATGTCGTGGATGCGTCGGCTCTCCGCCGCCGTCTCCCGGCCGGTCACGTTCGCGCTGACCCAGAACAACGCCGATCCCGAGGCCTACCGCCTGATGCTCGAGCTGTCGGCTGCGGCAGCCAAAGAGGGCGCCTCCGTGCGCCCGCAGGTGCACGGGCGGACGGTGTCTCTGTTGCTCGGCCTGCAGACGTTCCACCCGTTCAACTTCGCCCCGTCGTGGGCCGAGATCGCGCTTCGCCCCTGGCACGAGCAGGCTCAGGCCATGAACGACCCCGAGCGGCGGGCCCGTCTGGTCGCCGAGGCCACCGCGCTAGAGGGCGACGCCGTGATCCGCGGGTTCATGCACCCGGCGCGGATCTTCCCGCTGGGCGACCCGCCCGAGTACGAGCCGGGGCCCGAAGCGAGCGTGGCGGCCCTGGCCGCCATGCTGGGTCGCTCGCCGTGGGACGCACTCTACGACCTGCTCCTGGAGGACGACGGCCGGCAGCTGCTCAACGCACCGGTCCTCAACTACTCCTACGGCAACCTCGACGCCACGGCCGAGATGCTGGCCGACCCCACCACCGTCTTCGGGCTGGGTGACGGCGGGGCCCATGCCGGCCAGACCTGCGACGCCAGCACCACCACGTTCCTCCTCTCCTACTGGGCCCGCGACCGTCGCCGCGGCCGGCTGCCAGTCGAGGAGGCCGTGCGCCGGCTCACCTCGTCGACGGCGGACCTGTTCGGGCTCGGCGACCGCGGCCGCCTCGTGCCCGGGGCCAAGGGGGACGTGAACGTCATCGACTTCGAGCAGCTGGGCCTGCACCGGCCCGAGCTCGTGTTCGACCTGCCCGGCGGGGCCAAGCGTCTCGTGCAGCGCAGCAGTGGCTATGTGGCCACGGTGAACTCCGGTCAGGTGACCATCGAGAAGGGTGAGGACACGGGAGCCCGTCCGGGCGTGCTCGTGCGGGGCGCCCGGTGAGCTCACCGAAAGAGGTGTCCGCGGCGTTTTTCGACGCGCTGTACGCCCGGGACTGGCCCCGCATCCGGAGCTTCTTCACCGAGGACTCGATCTACTACGACGTTCCGGTGGGGCCGGCTGCCGCCGGCCGAGGACCGGCCTCCATCGAGGCGCGGCTGCGGCTCGGTCTCGAGGGTTTGGCCTCGTACTCGCACACCTTGGGGGTAGTGGTGGCCGAAGGAGACGTCGTCGTCACCGAGCATGCCGAGACCTGGGTGTGGGAGAGCGGCGAGACGGTGACCCTCCCCTTCGTGTCGGTGCAGACGGTGCGCGACGGGAAGATCGCCGTATGGAAGGACTACTGGGACCAGCAGACGCTCATGGAGGCGGCGCCGGCTTCCTGGCACGAGCGCCTGGAGACCGCCGATCTGTCCTGGGTGTTCGACGCCACCGGGCTGGCCTAGCAGCCCCGTTCCCGGCTCAGGTGCGGTCAGCCGTGCTGCCAGAAGCGCGACTGCAGGCTTCGTAGTCCCGGAAGGGCTGCCGCGTCGAGCTCGGCCACATCCTCGTCGTCGAGCGACCAGCCCAGCGCGCCGGCATTCTCGTCGGCCTGCGCCTTGTTCTTGGCTCCCGGTATCGGCACTGCGCCCTTGGCCATGATCCAGTTGAGCGCCACCTGGCTCGGGGTCTTGCCCCCGCGCCGTTCGCCGATGCGGCGCAGTGCCCCCACCACCTCGTCCACCTTCTCCATGGGATGCGAGGAGAAGGTGCGCTTGCCCGGCGGCGGGTTCGAGGCGGAGTACTTACCGGTGAGACGTCCCTGACCCATCGGCGAGTAGGCCAAGGGGACGACACCGAGGTCCCGGCAGGCGGCGAGCAGGCCACTGGTCTCGGGCCCGCGTCGCAGCAGCGAGAACTCGATCTGGTTGGAGGCGAGTCGCAGACCGTTCTTCTCGAGCTGGGTGGCGATGGCCTGCATCTCGCGAACCGAGTAGTTCGACACCCCCACCGCCCGGACGAGGCCCGAATCGTGGGCGGCGGTCAGCGCGTCCGCCATGGCACCGTGCGACCGCAGGCTGATGGGACCGTGGATCTGGTAGAGGTCGACGGCTTCGAGCCCCAATCGTCCGAGCGAGGCGCGCAGGGCACTCAGAAGCGAGGTGCGCACCATCAGCTTCTGTGGCGAAGGGAAGAACTTGGTGGCGATGACCACTCGGGCGGCCCGGGCCGGGTCGTCGGCCAGGAGCTTGCCGATGATGCGCTCGCTCTCGCCGCGGCCGTAGACCTCGGCCGTGTCGAAGAGGGTGACCCCGGCGTCGATCGAGGCCACCCACGCGTCCTTGATGCTGTCGAGCGTCAGCGACTGGTCGTAGCCGCCCATGCCCCAGGTGCCGCGGTCACCCCAGGCCCAGGTGCCGACCCCCATGGGGGTGAGGACGACGTCGGTCCCCGCCAGCGTGTGCGACTCGGGTGTCATGAAGACACCCTAGGAAGAGCTAGGAGGCGCTCGCCATCACGCGGCGCAGCCGGCGCCGCTCGTAGGGGCTCGTGCCGGCCCAGATGCCGTCGTGGGGGCCCGTCTGCAGGGCGAAGCCGAGGCACTCGGCATTCACCGGGCACGCCCGGCACACCGCCTTGGCCCGTTGGATGGCCTCGGCCTGGTCGGAGAACCACGCGCCCCGGTCGGGGTGGCCGGCGCACAGGGCCTGTCGCTTCCAGCTGTCTCGGTCGAAGCGGGGCATGGTCATGCCAGTTGGATCGGCGACACCGCCAGGGCGCTTGAGCCGACGAAGGGCCCTGCTTCGGTGGGTGAACCCGAGGGGCCCCGACCGGCCGAACCACCACCGTCGGTGGTTGGCCGGGCAGCTCGAAGCGGGTGGCGAAGACCGAAGGGTGGGCTGTCCTTAGGGGAACGACAGGGTGTTCAGCAGGCCCACGAACGGG
>DATGGF010000096.1:0-6092 GCA_035308625.1 Acidimicrobiales bacterium
AATCCCACCTCCTCCGCCCCGCCGCTCCTCGTGACGCGGCCCGTCGCCGGGCGCCGACGCGCCAGTCAGCGCTTGCGAGGTTGCGACCAGGGAGGCGCGCCCCGGCCGCGCACGGCTCGACGCCCGCGTGCCAGGTACTGGCTGCGGGCCTGGGCCTCGGCCTTGAGCCGGCGGTGCTCGCGGCGCCGGCCCAGGAAGCCGACCGTCCACTCGGGCAGGACCACGGCGGCGGCGATGACGACAAGGGCGACGACGATGTAGACGATCGACGCCGTCGTCGGGTGCTCGTGGCGGGCGAACGACGACGGGATGGTCGAACGTTCGAGCAGGTGGACCGACGCCCGGACGTCGGACCGTATGAGGCCGAGGGTGAGTGTCTTGTCGATGGCCACGACCAGCTCGCTCACCACCGCCCGGCCCAGCTGGAACTCGGTCTTGTAGGCATAGCTCACCGCTTGGCTCGAGCCGGTCGGGCTCAGTGCGAACGCCGCCCCCGTGGCGCCGGATCCCCCCGGCACGGTGAAGGGTTGGGCCGGGCCGGACGTGAAACCGGTCAGGACCGGCTTGACCGGCAATCGGACCCTCGACTGCTTGTCCGCCTCCCGGGCCGTTGCCGCATCGGGGAGGACCTGGAGGACGACGCCGGCCTCGGGGGGCGAGCTGGCGTTGACGTACCACTCCCGGGCGTACAACCCGGTCTGGTCCGGTGCCCGCTTGCCCGCCTGCCGGGTGGCGGCGAACTGGCTGGTCGACGCATCCGGCGACTGATGCACCTTGGCGGGGGCGGACAACCCGGGGACGGCGGTGTGAGCAATGACCAACCGGCCCAGCGGCGAACGGTCCAAGGTCGTCTTCGGGATCAGGAGGAAGTAGCCCCCCACGGCGAGCCCGGCGGCCACCACCGCCCGTAATGCGCGCCACCGGCGCCGCGACCCAGACATTGGCCGGACACTGTATCGACGCAGCGTCCCCTCGTACGGCGCGCCAACGGGAGGCGATCCCCCACAGGGACACCGCCGTTTAGCGTGTCGAGCCGTGGACCCCGACGACGTGACGGCCATGCGGGCGGCCCTGGCCGAGGCCGAGGCCGCCGTCACCCACGGCGACGTGCCGGTCGGGGCGGTCGTGCTCGTCGGTGGCGCGGTGGTGGCGGCCCGCCACAACGAACGCGAGCTCCAGGGCGATCCCACCGCCCACGCCGAGATCTTGGCGCTGCGTGATGCCGCCGCCCGGCTCGGATCGTGGCGGCTGTCGGGAGCGACCATGGTGGTGACCCTTGAACCGTGCCCGATGTGCGCCGGTGCGCTGGTGGCGGCCCGGTTCGACCGGCTCGTCTTCGGCGCGACGGACCCGAAGGCGGGTGCCTGCGGCTCGCTGTACAACCTGTGCGCCGACCCCCGGCTCAACCACGAGCTGCCGGTGACCCCCGGCGTGCTGGCCGACGAGGCCGCACAACTACTCGTCGACTTCTTCGCCGACCGGCGCTGACCCGGGCGTCGGCGCCGAGTCGATTCCCGCCGACCGGCTAGCCTCGGCCACCGTCCGGAGGAGTGCGAGAGCGGACGAATCGGACGGTCTCGAAAACCGTTGTGGTCTTACGGCCACCGTGGGTTCGAATCCCACCTCCTCCGCTTCATGGGATCCCTCGACGGAAAAGTGGCGATCGTCACCGGTGGCGCCGGCGGCATCGGAGCGGCCACGGCACGGGCGATCGTGCGGGCCGGGGGGTCGGTGGCCGTGCTGGACATCGACGGCACTCGGGCGGACGAGGTCGCGCTGTCCATCGACGGTACCCGGGGCACGGCCTTCAGCGTGGAGGTGGACCTCGCCGACGAAGCGGCCGTGCGGTCAGCGGTCGAGGCGACGGTCGGCCATTTCGGGCGGATCGACGCACTGCACAACAACGCCGCCCTGACCGATTCCGAATTCCTGTCCCGCGACACCCAGGTCACCGACCTGTCGGTCGACGTCTGGGAGAAGGCGATGACGGTCAACCTGCGCAGCCAGATGTTGATGTGCAAGTACGTCGTCCCCCAGATGATCGAGAACGGCGGGGGCTCCATCATCAACATGTCGTCGGGAGCATCTCTGAAGGGCGACCGGACCCGGACGGCCTACGGGGTCTCCAAGGCAGGCGTGAACACGCTGACCATGTACGTGGCGACCGCTCACGGGAAAGAGGGAATCCGCGTCAATACCATCGTGCCCGGCCTGATCATCACCGAGGCCGTGCGCGCCCATCTGAGCGAAGCGATATTGGCTCGCCTCAGCCACGCCACGCTCACGCCCTACGTCGGCGAGCCCGAGGATGTGGCCAACCTGGTCGTGTTCCTCGCTTCTGACGAATCCCGCTACATCACCGGGCAGATGATCGCCATCGACGGCGGCATGTCGGCCCATGTGGGCTCAGCCGCACGGGACGACAAGCAGTAATAGTTCCTTCACGACGGGCCCAGGACGTAGGAGCCGTCGTCGGGGTTGTGATACCAGCCGCTCGACGCCTGCGTCCCGCCGTCGACGTGGATGGTCTGGCCCGTCACGTAGCTCGACATCGAGCTGGCCAGGAACACGGCGGCGCCGCCCATCTCGTCCACGTGGCCGGCGCGGCCCATGGGAACGGTGAACCCGAAGCGCTCCTCGGCCCCGGGCGGGGCGTCCGTGGCCATGCCTTCGGTCAGGGTGATGTCGGGCGCCAGGGCGTTCACGCGGATCCCGTGAGGGGCGAGCTCCAGTGCCGCCGTCTTGGTGTAGTTGATGACGCCGGCCTTGGCCGCGGCGTAGGCGGCGTACCCGGGCGCCGCCCGGACGCCTTCGATGGACGTCACGCTGATGATGCTTCCGCCCGTCTTGGCCTCGACCATCCTCCGGGCCACACGCTGGGTGCACAACATCACATGCTTCAGGTTGGCCCGGTAGAGCGCGTCCCATCCGTTCTCCGAGGTGTCGAGCAACGGCGAGCTGAACACTCCGCCCGCGTTGTTGACCAGGATCCGGACGGGGCCGAGCTCGAGCGTCGTCCGCTCCAGGGCGGCGTCGACCTCGCCCGAGTCGCGCACGTCGGTCACGATGCCGAGGCCGCCCACTTCCTGCGCGGCTGACTCCGTGCTGGCCGGATCACGCTCCCAGATGGCGACGCGCGCGCCGAAGGCGGCGAAGGCGCGGGCGATACCACGTCCGATGCCCGCGCCTCCCCCGGTGACGACTGCCACCTGATCGGTGAGCAGGACGGACGACGGGTCCATGGACACGATTTCACCTACCCTGGTTGTCGAGAGGGAAGAGGCCCTGCACCACCGGAGGATAGGTTGCCATGCCCAGGATCGAACCCATCCCCATGGACCAGCTCAACGAGGATTCGCGGCGAATCATCGAAGACGGGGTGGCCGACGGGACATACGCCACGCCGGTGCCGCTGCAGATCTTCGCCTACCGGTCTCTGCAGCTCCAGATGACCAACGCGGCCCGGGGGTTCATGGGCAAGAACAGCTTGCTCGGACCACGCATCGTCGAGCTCATCCGCATCCGCAGCGCTCAGCTGGGCGAGTGCCAACCGTGCATGCAGTCCCGCAAGCACGACTCCATCACCGACGACGACGTCGCCTGCCTGGTGTCTCCCGGGGGCTCGCAGCTGACCGAGCAGGAGCGCCTGGCCGTCAAATTCCTGGACCTGCTCTCGGCTGACCACCACGCCATCGACGACGAGGTCTACCGCGAACTGGGGACCGTGTTCACCGCGGCCCAGATCATCGAACTCGGCTTCACCTGTGCCAACACCATGGGGGTCCACCGCTTCATCCACACCCTCGACCCTTCGGGCACCACCCCTCCGGTGATCAGCTACGGCCCGGACCAGGTGGACAGCGCCCGGGCGGACGAGGGCGAACAGGTCCGGGCATGAGCGAGACGGTCCTGGTCACCGGGGCCACCGGACTGGCCGGCGCCAACATCTGCAAGCTCTTGGCCGAGCGCGGCGACACGGTCCGTGCCCTCGCCCGCCCGAGGGCCGACACCGAACCACTCGGACAGTTCCATGTCGAGATCGTCACCGGGGACGTCACCGATGCGGCTGACGTGATGCGGGCCGCCAAAGGCGCCGATGCCGCCATCCATTGCGCCGCTCTGCTGGGAGGGGCCAGCCAGAATCTGCCCGACTTCGAAGCGGTGAACGTTTTGGGGACCAAGCACGTGTTGGATGCCGCTGAAGCCGTCGGCATGCGCAGAGTCGTGGCCGTCAGCACGGGGACCTTCTTCGACACCACCGGTGGGCTCGAGCGCGAGGACGCCCCCGTCTTGCGAGAGCCGAGCTCCGACCCGTACACGATCACCAAGATGGCCGCCTTCCTCGACGCCATGGCCCGGGCGGCGGCGGGCCAGGACGTGGTCACGGCCCACCCCGGGGCCATCTTCGGCCCCTCTCCGGTGGCGAGCAACGCTCTGGGCCGGACGAGCTTCAACCGCGTGCTCATGTCCGCGCTCCGGGGGCGCATCACGCGCTATCTGACCTTCCCGGTGAGTTGGGTCTTCGCCGAGGACATCGCCCGCGGATGCATCCTCGCCCTCGACCGTGGCGTCTCCGGTGAGCGATACATGCTCGACGGCCAACCCGACGACATCGTGAGCACGGCGGCGGCCTGCAACCGGATCTGCGCTCTGGCCGGAGTGGACCACCGGGTCGAGGACGTTGCCCCGTCGGATGACCCCGAACTGCTCGAGGTGTTCGGTCCCACCCTGCTGGCCATCGCCTACAAGCTGGCGGCCACACCGACTCCCCGGGGCGAGCTCAAGGCCTCGAAGACGTACCGGCGGCTGGGGTACGACCCGATCAGCCTCGACGACGGCTTGCAGCAAACCGCCGACTGGCTCCGCGCCATCGGGCGCATCGACTCGACATCCGGCTGACGTTCCTGCCCGACACCGCCTGGCCGGCGTCCTTCACGAGTTGCGGGCCCTGACCGAGTAGCAGAGCGGGAACCGGTGCTGGCCCGGACCGAAGTGGTAGAGACGATCGTCTCGATGCTCGAGCCACGGCGTCGGTGCCGGCGTGACATCGAATTCGTGGAACAGCTCGACGCGCAGCCCCCCATCGAGGATGGCGCTGAGCACATCGGACAACGAGTGCAGCCGTTCGTAGCTGGCGGTGTGCTCGAACCGGGCGTCGGGCGCCCCATAGGAGCCCTGCTCCCCCTCGTCGTAACGGGCGAAGTCGGCGCCGATGGCGTCCTCGCGAAGGGCCGAGCCGTCGTCGCCCAGGGCCACCCACATGGGGTGGATCTCCATCAGGTAGAGGAAGCCCCCGGGGCGGAGCAGCTCACGAACGACTGCCGCCCATCGATCGAGGTCGGGGAGCCATCCGAGGGCGCCGATCCCGGTATAGACGACGTCGAAGCGGCGATCGCCGACGGCTGTGACCGCGTCATAGACGTCGGCCTGCACCCATTCGACCGAGAGCCGGCAGCGCGCCGACAATTCGGCGGCCACGGCCAGGGCCGCTGACGAGAAGTCGAGGCCGAGCACGCGAGCGCCTCGACGGGCCCAACCGACGGTATCGGTCCCGATGTGGCACTGGAGGTGGACGAGATCGAGGCCGGTCACGTCACCGACCTCGACGTCCTCCCAGGGCCGCAGATGGTCCTCGCCATCGACCACCGCGTCCAGTCCGTAGAAGGGTCCGGCGGCGTGAGCCCGCGCCCGCTCGTCCCACATCGCCTGGTTGGTCGCTCGCCAATCCCCGCCGATGGCCATGGCGATGCAGTCTGCCCGGCCCCGACCTCAGCTGCCCGGGTGGGTCACTCTCCTTGCAGGAGCAAGCCGGTCGGCGTACGGGCCGCGATCCGGCCCGGGACGATGGCGATCACGTTGGCGAGTGCGATGGCCCCGACTCCGATGACAGTGACGAGGAGCGCCGGTACCACCGGCGCGGGGATGGCCTCGATGCCCCGGGCGAAGAGGTCCCAGAGGAGACGACCGGACACGATCCCGAGTGGGACACCCACCACGGCACCGACGGTCACCGCCACCGACGCCTGCCAAGCGACGACGGTGGCGAGCTGGCGTCCGGAGAAGCCGAGCGTCTTCATGATGGCCAGGTCGCG
>DATGGF010000097.1:0-5965 GCA_035308625.1 Acidimicrobiales bacterium
GGACTCGTGGCAGTACTACGAAGCGGGCGCACCCAAGGTGACCGAGGAGGTGCTGGCCCAGGGCCTCGAGGCTTCGAAGACCTGGATCCGCGAGTCCATCGACCTGCAGCGCAAGCTCGTGGCCGAGGTGGGCCGCAAGCCCACCATCCCCTACGAGCTCTTCGTCGACTACCAGACCGACGTCTTCGACCGGGTGACGGCGGTGGGCACCGACGCCATCACCAAAGCCAACACCATCACCCAGAAGGCCGACCGCAACGCCGCCATCGACGAAGCGTCGGCTGCGGTGATGGCCGAGCTCGGGCCCGAGTTCCCCGAGCGCGAGCGCGAGATCAAGGCGGCCGTGCGCTCGCTCACCAAGAAGCTGGTGCGGCGCCGCATCGTCGAGGAGGGCATCCGTATCGACGGGCGGGGCACCAGCGACATCCGTCCGCTGGCGGCCGAGGTCGGCCTGCTCCCTCGGGTGCACGGCTCCGGGCTCTTCGAGCGGGGCGAGACGCAGGTGCTGAACATCACCACACTGGGCATGCCCCGCATGAACCAGATGCTCGACACCATCGGCATCGACGAGTTCAAGCGCTACATGCACCATTACAACTTCCCGCCGTTCTCCACCGGTGAGACGGGCTTCATGCGCGGGCCCAAGCGCCGCGAGATCGGCCACGGCTTGCTGGCCGAGCGGGCCCTGCTGCCGGTCATCCCGTCGGCCGAGGAGTTCCCCTACACGCTGCGCCTGGTGTCGGAGGTCCTGTCCTCCAACGGCTCGACCTCCATGGCCTCGGTGTGCGGTTCGACGCTGTCGCTCATGGACGCCGGGGTGCCCATCAAGGCGCCGGTGGCCGGCATCGCCATGGGCCTCGTCTACGACGGGGGCAGCTACGTGACGCTCACCGACATCCTGGGAGCCGAGGACGCCTTCGGCGACATGGACTTCAAGGTGGCCGGCACGAGCGACGCGGTGACGGCGCTGCAGCTCGACACCAAGATCGACGGGCTGCCGGCCGACGTGCTGGCCCAGGCCCTGCATCAGGCCCGCGAGGCCCGGTTGAAGATCCTGGACGTGATGCATGCCGCCATCGCCGAGCCCCGCCAGGAGGTCAGCGCCAACGCGCCGAAGATCGTGTCCTTCCAGATCCCGGTGGACCGTATCGGCGAGGTCATCGGCCCCAAGGGCAAGGTCATCAACACCCTGCAGGCCGAGACGGGCACCGACATCACGGTGGACGACGACGGCCTCTACGGGCTCGTCACCATCGGCGCCAAGGACGGCGCCGCGGTGGAGGAGGCGCGCCGGCGCATCTACCTGATCGTCGACCCGCCGGAAGCCGAGATGGGGGCCAACTACCCGGGCAAGGTGGTGAACATCACCAAGTTCGGCGCTTTCGTCAACATCCTCCCCGGCCGCGACGGCCTGCTCCACATCTCCAAGATCGGAGGAGGCAAGCGCGTCGAGCGCGTCGAGGACGTGTTGTCGCTCGGCCAGGAGGTCGAGGTGCACGTGGACGACATCGACCCGCAGGGCAAGGTGTCGCTTTCGCTGGTGGGGGAGCCACCCGCTCCGGCATCAGGCGCCAACGGCGCCGCCGAGGGCGACGGGCAACGGCGGGCTCCGGCGGCGGTCGCCTCGTTCGAGGCCGCCTTCGAAGCGGAGCTGGCCGGCGAGCTCGGGGACCTCGGGCCCGGGCCCGAGCGTTCGGGCGCGAGCTCGGGCGACCGGGACCGCGACCGCGGCGGCGATCGCCGCAACCGACGGCCCCGGCGCCGGTGACGGCGCGCCGGCGCCGTCCGCCGGCCACAAACCTTCGGCCCGCCCGCACGCTGGCGCGCCCATGATCCGGGTCGACACGCTCGGCTGCGGCACGCGCCTGGTGACCGAGCCCATGACCGAGGCGCGCTCGGTAACAGTGGGCGTCTGGGTGGGCACCGGCTCGCGCGACGAGGACCGGCAACATGCGGGGGCGTCGCACTTCCTCGAGCACCTGCTCTTCAAGGGCACGCCTACCTGGAGCGCGGCGGCCATCGCCGAAGCCGTGGACGAGGTGGGGGGCGACATGAACGCCTTCACCACCAAGGAGTACACGGCCTTCTACATCCGCCTGCTGTCCGAGCACCTGGAGCTCGGCCTGGACGTGCTCGGCGCCATCATGACGGACCCGGCGCTGGCCGAGACCGATGTCGACGCCGAGCGCCAGGTCATCCTGGACGAGATCCTCATGCACGCCGACGAGCCCGCCGATCTGGCCGCCGAGCAGTGCACCGCCGCGCTGTTCCCCTCTCACGCGCTGGGCCGCGAGGTGCTGGGCATCCCCGCCAGCGTGAAGGGGCTCGATGCCGCCGAGATCCGCAGGTTCTTCGACCACCACTACCGCACCGGCAACATGGTGGTGGCCCTGGCCGGCGACCTCGACGCCGATCACGTAGCCGAGGGGATCGACCGCCGCTTCGCCACGCGCACCGGAGGTGCGGCGCCGGAGCGACGCCCACCCGACGCCCCCGCCGAGGCCCGGGTGGTGACCCGCCGGCCCACCGAACAGGCGCACCTCGTGCTCGGCCTCCGGGCCCCCGGCCGCCATTCGGAAGACCGCTGGCCGTTGGCCGTGTTCAACCACGTGCTGGGGGGAGGCATGTCCAGCCGGCTCTTCCAGGAGATCCGCGAGCGCCGGGGGCTCGCGTACTCGGTGTGGTCCGAGCGCACCCACTACGACGAGACCGGTGCGCTCACCGTGAGCGTGGGAACCGCGCCCGAACACGCCGCGCAAGTACTCGGCCTGGTGCACGCCGAGCTCGACCGGATGGGGGAGCAGGGCATCACCGACCGGGAGTTGGCCGTGGCCAAGGGGCACCTGCGGGCCGAGACGTTGCTCTCGCTCGAGGACTCGGGCGCCCGCATGAGTCGGATCGGCTCGAGCCTGCTGCTGCACGGGCATGTGCTCGAGGTCGACCAGGTGCTGGCACGGGTCGATGCCGTGACCGCCGGTGATGTGGCCACCTTGGCCGGCAAGCTGGCCGAGCAGCAGCGCACGCTGTCGGTCGTCGGTCCCTTCGATCCTGACTTCTTCGACTGAACACCCCGTTCGGCACAACGGTACGACGCGGCCGCGCCCCAACGCCGTGCGGTGGCGGCGCCGGTAGGGTGGCCGACGTGACACGGGTCGGCGTGCTCGGAGCGGGGGGGAGGATGGGGCAGGCGGTGTGCCGCGCCGTGGTGGACGACCCCGGGCTCCAGCTGGTCGCCGCCATTGACCCCGCCATGGCCGGTATCGACCTGCGCCAGGTCACGGGTATCGAGGCCGACGGCCTGCAGATGGCGGGCGCCCTCGACGAACTCACCCGGGCCAAGGCCGACGTGGCCGTCGACTTCACGGTGGCCGAGGCGGCGGCGGACAACATGCGCTGGTGTGCCGCCAACGGCGTCCACGCGGTGGTGGGGACCACCGGCATTCCCGACGCGGTGTTGGAGGAGCTGGCCGGGCTCTTCGCCGCTGGTGAGGCGAACTGCGTGCTGGCCGCCAACTTCGCCATCGGCGCCGTGCTGCTCATGCGCTTCGCCGAGCTGGCGGCTCCGTACATGGCCGGAGTCGAGATCATCGAGCTCCACCACGACGCCAAAGCCGACGCGCCATCGGGCACGTCCCTCCGCACGGCCGAGCGCATCGAAGCGGCGCGACGGTCGGCCGGCAACGTGGCTTGGGCGCCTGATCCCACCACCATGACGGTGGTGGCCGGGGCCCGCGGTGGCGTAGGGCCTGGCGGGGTGCGCCTGCACTCGGTGCGCCTTCCCGGCCTCGTCGCCCATCAAGAGGTGATCTTCGGCGCGCAGGGTCAAAGCCTCACCTTGCGCCACGACGCCTATGACCGGACGTCGTTCATGCCCGGTGTGCTCCTGGCGGTGCACGAGGTGGGGAACCGCGCCGGGCTCACCCTCGGTCTCGACGCACTGCTCGGGTTCTGACGTGGACGCCGGGTGACATGGACACCGGGCCGCGCCAGCGCATCTTGGCGGCCACCTATGCCTGTGTGGCCCGGTGGGGCCTGTCGAAGACCACGGTGGAGGACGCCGCACGCGAAGCCGGTCTGAGCCGGGCCACCGTGTACCGCTACTTCCCGGGCGGGCGCGACGAGCTGCTCAGCGCGGTGGTCTCTTGGCAGTACCTCGAATTCTTCGCCCGGCTCTACGAGGAGGTGCACGACGCCACCTCGTTGGAGGAGGTGCTCGAGCGCGGCCTCGTCTTCGCCCGGCGCTCACTGCTCGAGCACGAGGTCCTGCAGAAGATCCTCCAGACGGAACCCGATGTGCTCCTGCCCAAGCTGACGGTGGAGTCCAACCGCACGGTGGGCATGATCAGCGGCTTCCTGGTGCCGTACCTGCTGGCCCACGGGCTGGCCGAGGGGGTCGACGTGCACGAGGCCGCCGACTTCCTGGCCCGGATGATCCTCTCCTACATCTCGTCCCCCGGGCACTGGGACCTGGGGGACCCCGAACAGGTCGCCGCTCTGGTCCGGACCGAGTTGCTTCCCGGGGTGGTCGCGGCCGGCTGACCGGCTCTCGGCCTGACGGGTCTCCCGTCGCCTGGGGACGACGCCAAACGGTCCCACCGGGCGGTGAGACGCGTTGACAATGAGACATCTTCCGCCATAGTGTCTCACCGTGGTTCGCGCGGCACTCGAGCTCGTCCGGGGCGGCTCCGCTGCGCCCGGCACGCCGGGCACACCCCCTGCTCCCCCCGCCCCGGCAGGCCCGGTGGCCGGGAGGTTGGCCGGCGCCTCGGCCCAGCGGCTGCGGATCGTCGACGGCGCGCTGGCCTGCCTGGCCCGGCAGGGTCTGGCCAAGACCACCCTCGACGACGTGGCGCGGGCGGCGGGCTACAGCCGAGCCACCGTCTACCGGGCCTTCCCCGGCGGCAAGGACGCCGTCATGGCCGCGGTGGCCGACACCGAACTGGCCCGCCTGTTCAGCGACCTGGCCGTGCACATGGGCGAGGCCCACGATCTCGAAACGGTGCTCGTGGCCGGGATGTCGGGAGCAGCCCAGCGCATCGCCGGCCATGACGCCCTGCGGTATCTCCTCCAGCACGAGCCCGAAGTGGTCCTGCCCCAGCTGGCCTTCGACCACCAGCGCGCCGTGCTGGCCGCGGTGGCCACGTTCGGCGCGCCATTCCTGGGCCGCTGGCTCGATCACGACGAGGCGGCGCGGGTGGCCGAGTGGTCGGCGCGCATCGTCTTCTCCTATCTCGCCTGTCCCGCCCCCGGGATCGACCTCACCGATCCCGAGTGCACCCGCCGCATCGTGCGGACCTACATCCTGCCGGGGATCGCCATCGTCGCCGGTGAGACCGAACCAACCCATCGACTCGTCCCCGTACCGGGGCCCACCTCCTAGGGGGAGACACTGTGAGCCAGGACATGCGATCCACCGAGGAGATCATCGGCCGGTCCGAGATCAACGACCTCGAGGCCATCATGGCTGTCTACAACACCGACGTGGACGAGGAGCGCCACGAGGTGCACTCGAACTACGACACGGTGTTCACGTGGGACTACGACAAGGGACAGCGACCCAAGCTCGACAAGCTGTACGAAAAGGCCAAGAAGGCGCAGTGGAACGCCCAGACAGACCTTCCCTGGGAGACCGACGTCGACCAGGAGGCCATCGTGGTGGCCAACGCAGTGGCCAACGGCGGCTTCAACGAGGGCATCGACGTGAGCCATACCCCGCTGGCCAAGTGGGACGACGCCGAGTGGCTCAAGTTCGGGGTCGAGAGCCAGAACTGGACGCTGTCGCAGTTCATGCACGGCGAGCAGGGAGCACTGGTTTGCACGGCCAAGATCGTCGAGTCGGTGCCGTGGATCGACGCCAAGTACTACGCCTCCACCCAGGTGATGGACGAGGCTCGCCACGTCGAGGTCTTCGCCAAGTACTTGGACGACAAGCTGTCGGGGCACTACCCGATCAACGCCCACCTTC
>DATGGF010000098.1:0-6744 GCA_035308625.1 Acidimicrobiales bacterium
GTCAACCTCGCCGTCCCATGACGGTGCGGACAAGCTCCTACTCATCCGAGCGAGCCCAGCCGGGTACCGTGGTGACGAGTGTCGGTGAAGGGGGGTCCTCGTGACCGACATCGACGGGCGGCGCGACCATCCTTCGGCTCCGCCGCCCGAGGACGACGTTGCCGGCGACGCCACGTCGCCCGCCGCCCCGGCGACATCGCTGGCGGCGGTGGCGGCCGATGCGCTGCACGCGGGGTTGCAGCGGGTGCACCTCCTCGCCTGGCGTGACCTCGACGACCCTGAGGCAGGCGGGTCCGAGCTCCACGCGCACCGGATCGCGTCGTTGTGGGCCGACGCCGGCCTCGACGTCACCGTGCGGGCTTCGGCCGTCGCTGGGGGAGCGCCGGTGATCGGCCGCCATGGCTACCGGGCCATTCGGAAGTCGGGCCGGTACATGGTCTTCCCCCGCAGCGCGCTGAGTGGTTTGGTGGCGCGCCGCGGCCGTCCCGACGGGTTGGTCGAAGTGTGGAACGGCATGCCGTTCTTCTCCCCGCTGTGGGCCCGGGGTACTCGGATGGTCTTCCTCCACCACGTGCACGCCGAAATGTGGGGCATGACGTTGCCGCCGGTGTTGGCGCGGGCGGGGGAGCTGATCGAGCGCAGGATCGCCCCGCCGCTGTACCGCCACACGCCGGTGGTCACGCTGTCGGAGTCCTCGCGCCAGGAGATCGTGTCGATGCTCCGGCTCCCGCCCCAGCACGTGTCGGTGGTGCCGCCCGGTGTCGACGCGCGCTTCGGGCCCGGGCCCGGCCGGTCCGCCACCCCGATGGTCCTGGCCGTGGGCCGGCTCGTCCCGGTGAAGCGCTTCCCGATGCTGATCGACGCCCTGGTGGCGGCGCGCCGCGAGGTCCCCGGCCTCTCGGCCGTCATCGTGGGTGAGGGCTACGCGCGCCCCGAGGTGGAGGCGGCCATCCGCCGTGCCGGCGCAGGCGCCTGGATCGAGCTCGCCGGCGCCCGCAGCGACGAGGAGCTGCTGTCGCTGTACCGCCGCGCGTGGGTGCTGGCCAGCGCCTCCTTGCGCGAAGGATGGGGCATGACGGTCACCGAGGCCGGCGCGTGCGGCACCCCGGCCGTGGTCACCCGGATCGCCGGCCATGTCGACGCGGTGGAGCACGGGGTGAGCGGGTTGCTGGTCGACGACGCGCACGGCATGGCGACTGCTCTGGTCTCGGTGTTCGGGGACCGCGTCCGGCGCGAGCGCCTTCGCCGCGGCGCCGAGCAGCGGGCTGCGGCGCTGACGTGGGAGGCCACCGCCGCCGGAACGCTCCAGGTGCTGGTGGACGAGCACCGGCGCCGCCGGCAGCCGGTCAGTCGCGCCTGATCCGTCTCACCACGGTCACGACGACGTCGGCGGCCACCAGGAGCACCGCCCCCCAGGCCAAGGTGTGGGCGACGGTGAAGTGCGCCGGCCAGAACCCGTTCGGGCCCCAGTGGTTGTCCGCCTGCCCGGACACCATCACGGCGGCGGTGGACAGCACCAGCGCTACCGTGCCCAGCGCCAGCGCCAGGCGCGCCCAACGGACCACGCAGCCGGCAGTCACCGCGACGGCGAGCACCGCCCCCCACCACGGGTCGGCCACCACCGCGCCGGCGGCACCGCAGCCGAGGGCGGCCACAACGATCACCGGCCACGTCGGGTTCAGACCGGAGAACGCCCAGGGCGCGGCCAGGGCTGGGGGCTCGTCGTCACGGGTCGCGACGGTGGCGGGCGCCTCGCCGGCTGAAGCCATGGCCGGGGCGGGACGACGCCGCCGGTCCCGGCGCGGCCACAGGACCAGGCCAAGGCACAGCACTCCGATGACGGCCGAGACCACCAGCGCGATGTCGACGCGGCCCTGTGGCGTCCATGTCACCGACACCATGGCGGAGCCAGTACGCCCCAGCTGACCCGGGTGCACGAGCCAGCCGTTGGCATAGCCGTCGACCAGTGTCGGCGCACCGAGGTCGGGCCCGCCGTCGACCGTGGCCCGCCAACCCGAGTTGTAACTCTCGCCCAGCACCAGCCAGAACGGCTGGGCACCGGCTCCGGTCACGCGCAAGCGCACGGAAGTGGAGTGCTGGCTTAGCACCGTCGTCGAGGGGGCGGCCGGAGGAGTAGCGGCGACGAGCGTCCCGGGCGCGTCGCCCGCCTGGGACGCCCCGCCCGCGCCAGAGTCCAGGACCAGCTGATCGAGGTCGAGGCCTGACGCGTGCCCGAGGGTCGCCACGATCGAATGGGATCCCGCCCCGAGCTCGAGCCCGCCGGCACCCGCGCCGCACAGGGAGACGGCCAGCGGCCCGCCGGCCAGGGCGCCGGCCGACGCGCCGCTCACGCGCACCGGCACCGGCTGGCCGTCGACGGTGAGCAGGTCGGACCGGCACGGCGACGGGATGGCCGCGGGAGGGGCCGGCACCCGCACGCCGGGGATCCCGAGCTCGGCGATCCCGAGCGGCAGGGCGATACGGCCCCCGGAGTAGTAGTCGTGCGTCGTCTCGAGGCGCACGGCGGTCACGGTCACCGTGATGTGGCGGCCGGTCAGCCGGGGGAAGCGGACGGGCACGGCCTGGGTGGCGCCCGGCGTGACGCCGTCGGCCAGGGCGGGGAGCGGCACGGTCTCCGAGCCCCGTTCGGTCGCTACTTGCAGGGCCGTCGGCACCGAGTGCAGTCCGTCGGCCACGACCTGCAGGTCGAGATGGTCGAAGGTGATGGTGCGGGGGACGGCCACCGACAGCCAGTCACCTGCCTGATGGGCGGCGCCGAGGCCGGGGGACCACATGGTGGCCGGGTTGCCGTCCAGGGCGGCCGAGGCGGTATCGCGCAGATCGCCCGGCAGGCGGCCGGTGGAGTAGGCGACCACACCCGAACCGCTCGACCCCGGCCGTCCTACGAGGACGTCGATGGCGGCATCGGGGATGAGCGAGTCGATGCGCGCCGTGCCGGTGACGGTGAACCGGCGGGCTGTGGGTAGCCACAGGATTCGGTCGAGCGCCGTCTCGGCATCGCGGCGCGGTGGCACGGGGGCGACGCGCTGGCGGGTCAGGACGAAGGTGAGGCGATGGTCCGCGCTGGCGGCGCCGGTGGTGCGCAGCAGGTCACTCGGGAGCACGACGTGCTCCTGGGCCCGCACGTCGTCCAGCCCGACCTCGGCCAGCCCCACCGGTGACGCGCCCCCGGTGGCGGCTTGGCGGGCCGAAAGGTTGGTGGCGTCGATGGTGACGCGGAACGTGCGCACCGCGCGGGCCGGGAACGACACCACCTGCCCAGCCGGTGTGCGTGACGCGGGTCCGAGCACCGCATGCACGGTGCGGCCGCCGTCGAAGCGCAAGGTGACGTTCGTGATCCATTGCGTGGCGTCAGGGTTCTGCTCCTGGATCAAGGTCGCGTGGTCGACGGTGCGCCGGTCGGCCAGGGTCACCTGCCACCACTGGCCGACGAGGTTCTGGTACGGGCCGATTTCCCAGGCGGTGTCCAGGTTGCCGTCGATGGCCTCTACCGGACGGGCCTCGGGAAGATAGGCAACGGAGTTCCCGTACGCCGAAGCGGTGACCGACGCGACCCCGCTGAGCGCGGTGGTGGTCTGGCTGTCCGCCGGGGCATTCGGGAACAGGTTGAGGGGCGAGTCGTTGGGGTCCTGTGGTTGCCGTTCGTTGGCGGCCAGGGTGCGGCCGGCCACTCCCTGGATGGTGTTCCAGCGGTAGGCCTGCTTGCGGTTCGAGTCGGTGACGACGAGCTGGGCCCCGGCGCCGAGTACGGCGCCACGGGCGGCCGGGGCACCGTCGAGGGTGCCGGCGTAGAGCACCGACGGGTCGTTCGCCAGCAACCCGTCGCCGGCGGCGGCAACCAGCCCGGGACCGTCGCCGTCCACCACCACCGACCCCGACACCGGCTCGGCCCGCACGATGGGCCGGGGATTGGCGACGGGGAGCACGGCCAGGGGCGGGGGTGGCGCGGTCGCCGGGAGCGCGAGGGTCTGCTCGTCGACGGCCTTGATCGGGGACACGTTCGGCCCCGGTGTACCGAAGGGCAGGGGCGCGCCCAGGCCCGCCGGCGTGGGCGAGAACAGTGACCAGAAAACCGAGGGGTCGGGCTGGCCATACCGCTCGTAGGCCAGGTCGTTCTGGACGAGCACGTCGCCGGCGCTCAAGAGTCGCCCGACCGGCGCGATGGAGGCGGGATCGGTGACGCCGTTCTGCATGGGGTCGTCGAGGGCGGCGAGGAGGTCGATGCCAGGGAGCGAGCCCTGCACCTGTTGCTCGCGGGTCACGAAGGGCCGGTGCACCAGCGCGGGCCAGATGGGGTCGATGGTGTCGCCGTAGCGGTAGGCGGCGAAGTTCTCGCCGGGCACGGCCAGCACTCGCGTACCGAGGTGGACGGCGTCGAGCTCGTGCGCCGCCTGCTGCACGTACACCGGCGGCTTGGCCGGCTCGGTGAAGTGGACGGGCACGGTGGTCCCGTTCCACAGGGCTGGGTCGGCGGCCACCACCACGGCCAGCCCGACGCAGGCGAACAGCACCCCGGCCCAGTGCGACCGGGACAACACCGCGGTCGTCACCGCGCCGAGCAGCATGGCCACGCCGAGGAGCACGAGGGGCGTGGCCCGATCGGTCGAGCGCATGGCCAGCCCCACCTGCGTGTGCGTGAAGATGCCCCGCAGCACCAGGCCGAACGAGGACGGTGAGGCGAAGGGGTAGGCCCCCACCGCGAGCACGAGACCGGCCGACAGCGTGAGCACGAAGTAGGGACGGTGGCGCCAGCGGGCCACGAAGGCGCCGCCGAGCGCCAGGAGCGCGGCGCCGTAGCCGAGGGCCACCACCCACAGCTCCTGGGTGAACTGCGTCAGCGTGGGCACCCACGGCCCGGCCGTGTCGCCCCCGTAGAAGTACCAGTACCCCAGTCCCCGCAACACCTCGGACGACAGCGAGGTGCTGCTCACCACCGGGACGGTCTCGGTGTACTTGAGCACGTCGAGCCCGTAGGCCCCTTCGGTGCCGAGTCCCACCATCCACCACAGACACGCCGCCGTCGTCAGCACCGCGCCGCGCCACACCACGGACCACACCTGTCCCCAGGGGTGCAGGCGGCCGACGCCGGCGTAGACGAGCCAGAGCGCGGGCGCGAGACACACGTAGAAGGCGCCGCTGGCATTCACGCTGCTCATGGCGGCAACGGTGAGCGCGATCAGCGCGGGATAACGCCATCCACCCTGGCGGAGCGCTCGGTCGACGAAAGCGACCAACCAGCCGAGAGCGGCCCATGACAGGAGGATCACGGAGATCCGGCCCACGTACTGGAGGAAGTATGGCGAGAACATGTACGCGGCGGCCGCCAACGTGCTGGCCGGGGCGGGCAAGGCCAGCGTCCGGCAGAGGAAGAGCACTCCGGTGCCGGCGGCGAAGAGCAACGCGGCAACCCACAGACGCTGGGCGGCCCACGTGGGGATGCCCAGGGCATGAGTGGCCCAGAAGAACGGCCCCATCGGGAAGAGGTAGCCGATCTGCTGATGCGTCACCGTGCCCAACCCGACTTCGGGGTCCCACATCGAGGCGGACTGGCGCAGGAGCCGTGCGGGGTCGAGATAGAGATACGTCTTGGTGTCGGCTACCACGACACCGGGCCGGGCCAACAGCTGCGGCACCAGCGCAGCCGCGGCGAGCACCAGGTGCTCGACGGCGACGATGAGACGAGTGGCCGGGGTCGCAGGCAGGCTCGCGGGTGGGCTCGCAGTGGATTGGGCCAAGCGGTGTCGTCCTCCCCGCTGAGCATTCAACCCGGAAGCGAGGGCGCTCCGTCCGCGTCGAGCGGGTCGGTAGTGTACGCCGCTGTGCTCGCCGTCGGCCTGACCGGAGGCATCGGATCGGGCAAGTCCACCGTGGCCGACCTCCTCGTGGATCGGGGCGCCGTGCTCATCGACGCCGACCGCATCGCCCGTGAGGTGGTGGAGCCCGGTGGGCCCGCCTATGCGCCCCTGGTGGAGCGTTTCGGGTCGGGGATCGTGGGTGAGGACGGTGCTATCGACCGCCCCGCTCTGGCTGCGCTCGCCTTCGCCGACCCGGTTGCGTTGGCCGACCTGAACGCCATCACGCACCCGGCCATCGGTGTGGTCATGGCCGAACGGCGCGCCGCGGTGGAAGGCAGTGACGACGTCGTCCTGCTCGACATCCCCCTCCTCACCCCGGCCCACCGTGACGTGTTATCGCTCGACGTGGTGGTGGTGGTGGACTGCGACCCGGCCGTCGCCCTGGAGCGACTGGTGGCCCAACGCCAGATGGCCCGGGAGGATGCCGAGGCCCGCATGGCGGCGCAGGTCAGCCGGGAGGAACGCCTGGCCGGGGCCGACCTGGTCGTCCACAACAGCGGCTCGCGGGCCGAGCTGGCCGGGGAGATCGACCGGGTCTGGAAGGAGCTGTCCCGGCGGGCCCGGGACAAGGCGGCCGAGGGCGCCTGAGGTCTCGGCCTTCGGTCGAGGCCGACGAGCGGTGGCCAACGGTTACGGCCCGGCGTCGACAGGGCCCTAGGCGGGCCCGGGGGCCCGGAGGGGGTGTCACAACCCCCCGGTACCATCGCCCCGTGCCCGCTTTGGAGGTCGTGTCACCCCTGCGTCCGGCAGGGGACCAGCCGCGCGCCGTGGCGGCCTTGAGCGAGGGATTGCGCCGGGGCGACCGGTTCCAGACGCTGCTCGGGATCACCGGCAGCGGGAAGACCGCCACCATCGCCTGGACCATCGA
>DATGGF010000099.1:0-6553 GCA_035308625.1 Acidimicrobiales bacterium
CCAAGAGGACCCCCGCCGCGGCCACCTCGGCGCCGATACGCCGGAGCCGCATCTCGAGCTCGGCCATACGTGTCTCGGCCACCGGTCGAGCCCTGTGTTGCTCGTTCAGCATCGCGGTCCTCTCACAGGCTAGGAGACAGACAGGTCGGTCTTTCTATCTTGGTAGTAGACAGACCGGTCTGTCAAGGAGATAGACTCCTCCCATGGCCATGCCGGCTGCGACCGATGCCCGGGAGACCACGGGCGCCCGGGAGCGGATTCTCAGTGCTGCCTACCGGCTGTTCTCGACGCGTGGCATTCGTGACGTCGGGGTGGACGAGGTCATCGAGCTCGCCGGCGTGGCCAAGGCGACGCTCTATCGCCACTTCCCGTCCAAGGACGATCTTGTCCTCGAATTCCTGCGGAGGCGAGTGGACCTCGGCGGCGCCGGCTGGATCGAACGTGAGGTCGGAGCTCGAGGCACCACACCGGAGGATCAGCTCCTCTCGATCTTCGACTTGTTCGACGAGTGGTTCCACGAGCTGGACTTCGAAGGCTGCTCGTTCATCCGGGTGTTGCTGGAGATGGGCCCGGCACACCCCCTCGGTCAGGCCAGTGCCGCCTTCATGGACGACGCCCGGGTGGTCGTGCAGCGGCTCGCCGAGGAAGCCGACCTCCGAGATCCGGCTGGCTTCTCGTCGTCCTGGCATCTGCTCATGAGAGGTTCGTGCGTCCAAGCTGTCGGTGGCGATCTGGATGCGGCGGCGAGGGCGAAGGAGATGGGGCGACTGCTGATCGAGGGGCACCGGCGGCACTCGCGCTGATCGTCAACTTCTGTTTCCTGGTGTCCGGATCCTGGCTGCTGATCGTGGGCACCTCACTCAGTTCGGACTGAGTTCCGGCGCGTCCCTGGTCGGGCTACGGCCGCCCGAGCAACCCGGACACCGCGGCGCGCTCGGACTCGAGCTCCTCGGTGGTGACCCGGATCCGGTCCCGGGCGAAGTCGCTGTGGGGCAGGCCCTCGACCACCGTGAACCCGCGCCCATCCGACGTGACGGGAAACCCGAAGAGCAGGCCCTCCGGTGTGCCGTACTCGCCGTGGGACACCACGGCCAGCGACGCCGTGTCGCCCGGCGCGGTGGGCTCGAGCAGGCTGCGCACCGAGTCCACCACCGCGTTGGCGGCCGAGGCGGCCGACGACGCGCCCCGGGCCTCGATGATCTTGGCGCCCCGCTGTTGCACGCCGGTGATGAAGTCCCCCTGGAGCCAGTCGAGGTCGCCGATCACGTCGGTCACCGGCCGGCCGTCGATGCGGCCGTTCTCGAAGTCGGGGTACTGGGTGGCGGAGTGGTTGCCCCAGATGGCCACGCCGGTCACGGCACCGATGTCGGCGCCGGCCCGCTTGGCCAGCTGCGACCGGGCCCGGTTCTGGTCGAGGCGGGTCATGGCGAACCACCGGTCGTCGGGCACGTCGGGCGCATGGGAGCGGGCGATCAGGCAGTTGGTGTTGCAGGGATTGCCCACCACGAGTACCCGCACGTCCGAGCCGCCGTGGGCGGCGATGGCCTCGCCCTGTGGCCCGAAGATGCCGCCGTTCACGTTGAGCAGGTCGTTGCGCTCCATGCCGGCCTTTCGGGGGATCGACCCCACCAGCAAGGCCCACGACGTGCCGTCGAACGCCGTCTTCATGTCGGAGGTCGCCTCGATGCCGGCCAGCAGGGGGAAGGCGCAGTCGTCGAGCTCCATCACCACTCCGGCCAACGCCCCCATGGCCGGCTCGATCTCGAGGAGCCGGAGCACCACGGGCTGCTCGGGCCCGAGCAGCTGCCCCGAGGCGATGCGGAACAGCAACGAGTACCCGATCTGGCCGGCGGCGCCGGTCACGGTGACGTGTACAGGGGAAGTCGAGGCCATGGGAAGCGAGGCTACCGGCGCACCCTGGAACCGGCCAGACCGGGGCGACCGGCCCCGGCCCTGGTCAGAGGCGCTCGGCGATGGCGGCGGCGAACTCCGAGCACTTGACCTCAGTGGCACCCTCGGTCAAACGGGCGAAGTCGTAGGTGACGATCTTCTCGGCGATGGTCTGCTCCATGGCCCGCACGATGTCGGCGGCCACGTCGGCCCACCCGAGATGCTCGAACATGAGGCAGCCCGACAGGATCAGCGATCCCGGGTTCACCTTGTCGAGCCCGGCGTACTTGGGCGCCGTGCCGTGGGTCGCCTCGAAGACACCGTGGCCGGTCACATAGTTGATGTTGCCGCCCGGCGCGATGCCGATGCCCCCCACCTGCGCGGCCAGCGCGTCGGACAGGTAGTCGCCGTTCAGATTGGTGGTGGCGATGACGTCGAATTCGTCGGGGCGGGTGAGCACCTGCTGCAGAGTGATGTCGGCGATGGCGTCCTTCACGAGCAGCTTGTCCCCTGGCTCCCCGCCACAGTCGTCCCATCCCACGGCCACGTCGCCGAACTCGTCGCGCACCAGGTCGTAGCCCCAGTTCCGGAAGGCCCCCTCGGTGAACTTCTGGATGTTGCCCTTGTGCACCAAGGTGACGCTGCGGCGCCCATGGCGCAGTGCGTACTGCAGCGCGGCACGCACGAGGCGCTTGGAACCGGACTCGGAGACGGGCTTGATCCCGATGCCCGACAGCGGCTTCAGCTCCCAGCCGAAGGCTTCGTGCAGGAAAGCCGCCAGGCGGGCCGCATCGTCCGAGCCGGCCTGCACCTCGAGCCCGGCGTATACGTCCTCGGTGTTCTCCCGGAAGATGACCATGTCCACCTTCTCGGGGTGGCGGACCGGGGACGGGACCCCGGCGAACCAGCGCACCGGGCGCAGGCACACGTAGAGGTCGAGGATCTGGCGCAGGGCTACGTTGAGCGAACGGATGCCGCCGCCGACCGGTGTGGTGAGCGGGCCCTTGATGCCGATGAGGTGCGACCGGAAGGCCTCCACCGTCTCCTGCGGCAACCAGTCACCCGTCTCCTTGAAGGCCTTCTCGCCGGCCAGCACTTCCTTCCAGGCGATGCGGCGACCGTGCTTGGCCGCGGCGGCGTCGAACACCAGCTGCGAAGCAGGCCAGATGTCGATGCCGGTGCCGTCGCCCTCGATGAAGGGGATGATGGGCTCATCGGGCACATGCAAGACGCCGTCGGGGCCGAGGGTGATGGGCTGGGCCATGCGGGCGAGCCTACTGGTCGCCACCAAGGCCCCGGCCGGTGCCCCGACTACGACGCGGCGGCGTCGGCGACGCCAGGCAGTCCGAGCGAGGCGTAGATCTCGCGGGTCGCCGTCGACTGGTTCAACGTATAGAAGTGCAGTCCCGGGGCGCCCGCTTCGAGCAGGCCTTGGCACAGCTCGCAGGCGAGCTCGATGCCGGCTTGGCGCACTGCTTCGTCGCCGCCGGTAGCCGCCGCGGCTTCGAGGCGATCGACGGCCCATCCGGGCACCGCCGCGCCCATCTCGGCCATCCGCGGGATGGACCGCAGGGCGGTGACGGGCATGATGCCGGGGAGGACCGGCTTGTCCACGCCACGGGCGGCGAGGTCGTCCACCAGACCCAGGTACTGGTCGAGCTCGAAGAAGAATTGCGAAACGCCGAAGTCGGCCACCTGAAGCTTCTCGGCCAGCCGGTCGCGGTCGGAGGTGCGGTCGGGCGACTTCGGATGGCAGGCCGGGTGGGCGGCCACCCCGATGGAGAAGCCCCCGATGGCCCGGGCCAGTTCGACCAGCTCCAGGGCGTGGAGCAACTCACCCGGGCCGGCCGAGGGGTCGGTGGGCGGATCGCCGCCCAGGGCCATGAGGTTCTCGATGCCGGCCTGGCGGTAGGACACGAGGATCTCGGCCAGCTCGAGCCGGGTGTGGGCCACGCAGATGAGGTGCGCCATCGGCGTGACGGTGGTGGTACGCAGAATGCCGGCCACCAGGTCGTAGGTGCGCTGGCGGGACTCCCTACCCCCCCGGTAGGTGACCGAGACGAAGGACGGCGAGAGCGGCTCGAGATCCCGGAGCGTCCGGACGAGGCGCGCCTGCTCGGCGTCGGTCTTGGGCGGGAAGAACTCGAAGGAGTACGTCCGGCCGCCCGCCAGCAGGTCCGATATGCGGGCCATGGACCGACCAGCCTACCGCCGGGGCCGATGCCGGAGCAGTGGTGACCAAGGACCCTCCCGCCGGGCTGTGCCTGGTCGCGACCATGGGCCCAGGCCTTCCGACCAGGAGCATCGATGCCCGAACCGTCCGATCCGCCGCAGCCCCGCACCTCGCGGCGAGGCCCGCGCGTGGTGGTCGGGGTGGACGGTTCCGATGCCTCTCTCACCGCGCTGGGCCAGGCCCGCACCGAGGCCGGCTTGCGGCACGCCGTGCTCGAGGTCGTGCACGCGTGGCAATTCCCCTTCGATCTCACCGCGGCCACCTACGCCGTGCCCGCCCCCGCGGGCGAGATGAAGCTGTGGGCCGAGCAGGTGGTCGACGACGCGCTGGCTGCCCTGCCCCCGGCTGTGGCGGGCGCGCATACGGAGATCGTGCGCCGGGTCGAGGAAGGAAGCCCGGCGCTGGTGCTGGCCGACGCGGCCAAGGGCGCCGAGTTGTTGGTGGTGGGAACCCGTGGCCACAGCCGGCTGACCGGCTTGTTCCTGGGGTCGGTCAGCCAGTATCTCGTCGTCCACGCGCCGTGCCCGGTGCTCGTCGTGCACGGGCCCCGTCCGCCCGACGACAAAGGTGCGTCGCCGGCGAGCAGCGTGGTGGCTTCATCGGCGCCGGTACCTCAGCTGCTCGAGATAGACGAGGACGAGTGTCTGGCCTTGCTGGCCGGACGCGCCGTCGGCCGGCTGGTCGTCGTCCACGAGGGCCAGCCCATCGCCCTGCCGGTCAACTATGTGCTCGACGGTCGCACGGTGGCCGTGCGCACCGATCCCGGGATCATGCTCGACTGGGCCACCCTCGGGCATGTGGCCTTCGAGATCGACGAGATCGACGAGCAGACGCGGCAGGGCTGGAGCGTGCTCGTGCAAGGCATCGGCCACGACGTCACCGACGGCGTCGACGAGTGGTCGGAGCGCCTGCGCGGACGCGAACTCGAGCCGTGGGCCGGCGGCGAACGGCAGCACTGGGTGGCACTGTCGTCGCCTCGCATCAGCGGGCGGCGCATCGTGCGCGAGGCGCCCAGCGAGGTGAGCGCTCCGCTGTCCTGATTATCGACTGCGCCGCGGTCAGTGGGCGCGCTCGGCCGCGAGGACGGCGTTGCGCAACAGCATGGCCCGCGTCATGGGCCCGACCCCGCCCAGGCGGGGACTGAGCCACCCCGCCACCTCGGCCACCGACTCGTCGACGTCGGAGAGGAGCTTGCGCCCGTCCCACGACGTGCCCGCGGCCACCACAGCGGCGCCCGGCTTGACCATGTCCTTCGTGACGAGCCCGGCGGTTCCCGCCGCGGCGATGACGATGTCGGCCCGCCGCACGTGCTCGGCCAGATCGGGCACCCCGGTGTGCACGACGGTAACGGCCGCGTTGCACCCGGGCCGCTTCAAGGCCAGCAGCAACGCCAACGGGCGGCCGATGGTGAGGCCCCGGCCGATGATCACCACGTGGCGACCCTCGACCGGAACGTCATGGGCGTGCAACAGCTCCACGATTCCCGCGGGCGTGCACGCCACCACCCGGGGACGGCCGGCCACCAGGAGCCCGAGGTTGACCGGGTGCAGCCCGTCGACGTCCTTGGCCGGATCGACGGCGAGGAGGATGGCCTCCTCGTCCATTCCCGGAGGCAGGGGCAGCTGGACGAGGTAGGCGTGCACGGCGGGATCGGCGTTGTACCGCGCCACCACCGCGGCGAGCTCGGCTTGACTCACGTCCGCCGGCAGATGGTCGTGCACCGACACCATGCCGACTTCCTCGCAGTCCGCCTGCTTCATGGCCACGTAGCGGGCACTCGGCCCGTCGTCACCCACCAGGATTGTGCCGAGGCCGGGGACGACGCCGTTCGCCCGCAGACGGGCGACGCGATCAGCCACCTCGGCGCGTACCCGCGCCGCCAGGGCTTCCCCGTCGAGCACCACGGCCGTCATCGGCGGCTCGTCAATGGCGGAAATGCCGTTCGCCGGTGAGCACCATGGCCACTCCCTGCTCGTCGGCGGCGGCCACCACCTCGCCGTCGCGCACGGAACCGCCGGGCTGGACGACGACGGCCACCCCGGCCGCGGCCAGCACGTCGAGCCCGTCGCGGAAGGGGAAGAAGGCGTCGCTGGCCGCGGCTGCGCCGCGGGCGCGCTCCCCGGCTTTGCGCACGGCGATCTCGGCGGCCTCCACCCGGCTCTGCTGCCCCGCACCCACGCCGGAGGCCTGCCCGTGGCGCACCACCACGATGGCGTTCGACGACGTCCGGGCGCATACGCGCCAGGCCAGCTCCACGTCGCGCCACTGCTCCTCGGTGGGCACGGCCTTGGTCGGCACCTGCCAGTCGGAGCGTCGCGTGCCGAACCGGTCGGCTTCCTGGACCAGGTAACCGCCGCCGAGGCTGCGCACCTCCAGGGCGGCGGACCGGTGCGGTGGTGCGTCGAGCAGCCGCGTGGCCTTGCGCCGCGC
>DATGGF010000100.1:0-1667 GCA_035308625.1 Acidimicrobiales bacterium
CGGGCTACGTCGGCTACGAAGAGGGCGGGCAGCTCACCGAAGCGGTGCGCCGGAAGCCCTTCTCGGTCGTGCTCTTCGACGAGGTCGAGAAGGCCCACCCCGACGTGTTCAACACCCTGCTCCAGATCCTGGAGGACGGCCGGCTGACCGACGCCCAGGGACGCTCGGTGGACTTCAAGAACACCGTGCTGATCATGACGTCGAACCTGGGCACCGCCGATCTGCGCAAGGCGTCGCTCGGCTTCGCCAAGACGTCGGAGGCGGTCACCTACGAGCGCATGAAGGCCAAGGTCAACGACGCGCTGAAGGCCCACTTCCGTCCCGAGTTCCTGAACCGCATCGACGAGGTCATCGTCTTCCACGAGCTCTCGACCGAGGAGATCGTGCAGATCGTCGACCTCATGATCAAGCGGGTGGCCGACCAGTTGGAGAGCCAGGGCATGAGCCTCGAGATCACGCCCCCGGCCAAGGCCTTCCTGGCCGAGCGCGGCTACGACCCCACGTTGGGGGCTCGTCCGCTGCGCCGGGCCATCCAGCAGTACGTCGAGGATCCGTTGTCGGAGCGCATCCTGTGGAAGGAATTCCGGGTGGGCGAGACCATCGTGGTCGACATCGCCGACAACGAGATCGTGTTCCGCTCGATCGAGGGGCTGCAGCCTCCTCCGGTCGAGCTGGCGGGGGCCGGTCCGACCAGCTGACCACCCGCCACGGTGTGACCCACGGGCACGGCTCCGGCCGTGCCCGTGTCGCGTCCCGAGGGCGCCGGCGGTGCCGGTCTGCGCCTGGCGCTGTCACAGCCTCTTCGTAGGGTCGCCGGGGTGAGCCGACCCCGCACCGTGCACCGCTGTCGGCTGTGCGGTGCGACCACCTCGCGCTGGGCGGGGCGGTGTCCGTCGTGCGGCGAGTGGAACAGCCTCGCCGAGGAGGCGGTGCCCCACCCGGCCGTAGCGGCCCCCGCGGCTCGCGGGCCGGCGCACCTTCGGGGCTCCGGCGCCATGACGTCCGTATCCGACGCCGCGGTGGCGCTGGCCGACGTCGACCTGGAAGCGGCGGGCCCCAGTCCCACCGGATTGGACGAGCTCGACCGCGTCCTCGGCGGCGGCCTCGTGCCCGGGTCGGTCACCCTCCTCGGGGGTGAGCCCGGGGTGGGCAAGTCGACGCTCCTGCTCCAGGTGCTGCGCATCCGGGCGGGAACGGGCACCCCGGTGTTGCTCGTGTGTGCCGAGGAGTCCGCCCGTCAGGTGCGCCTGCGGGCCGAGCGACTCGGCCCGTTGTCCGACGGGGTGGCGCTCCTGCCCACCACCGATGTGAGCGCGGTGCCGGCGGCATTGGCCGACACCGGCGCCGAGCTGGTGGTGGTCGACTCGATCCAGGCCGTGCGCGACCCCGCCACTTCCGGTCCGGCCGGCAGCCTGGCTCAGGTGCGGGCGTGCACCGAGCTGCTCGTCGGCCTGGCCAAGTCGACCGCGGTGCCGGTCGTCCTGGTGGGCCACGTGACCAAGGACGGTGGGCTGGCCGGACCCCGTCACCTCGAGCATGCGGTGGACACCGTGCTCACCGTGGAGGGCGACCGGCATCACGCGCTGCGCACGGTGCGGGCGGTCAAGCACCGATTCGGCCCCACGGGCGAGCTCGGTCTCTTCGAGATGCTCGACACGGGACTGGCT
>DATGGF010000101.1:0-3691 GCA_035308625.1 Acidimicrobiales bacterium
CGACCGTGGCGCAGCGCGCCCGGGTGAGACGGCCGAGCCCGCGGCCTTCAGCCCCGAGGACGAGGGCCAGGGGCTCGCGCACTTCGGGACCGAGGTCGTAGATCGACCGCTTCGCCTCGGAGTCGAGGCCGACCGTGGTCACCGACAGGTCCGCCAGCCGGGCCAGCGCGGCCGGGATGCCGGGGACGACGGCGATGGGCACGTGCTCCACTGCGCCGGCGGCCACCTTGGTCACCGTAGGCGTGACATGGGCGGCGCGATGGCGTCCCACCACCAACCCGGTGACCCCGGCCGCGTCGGCGCTGCGCAGGAGCGACCCGAAGTTGTGGGGGTCGGTGACGCCGTCGAGGACGAGCAACAGCGCCGGTTGGTCGCGCCGGCCCCGGGCCAGGTCGTCGAGATCGGCCTCCTCGAGGGGCCGGGCCCGGGCCAGGACACCCTGGGGCGCGTCGGTGCGGGCCTCGGACTCGAAGCGCCGACGCGGCACGAGCAGGGTGCGCACCTTGCGCTTGGCGGCCAGACGTTCGATCTCGTCGAGCTGGGGGGAGGGGTCGAGCCCCTCGGCCACCCAGAGCTCGCGCACCGGGCGGGCCCCGGCCCGCAGCAGCTCCAGCACCGCTTGCCGGCCCTCGACCTGATCACCCCCGAGCCCGTGGCGGGCAGACCGGCCTGGTCCCTCGGCTGCCGGGCGACGCGGGCCCCCTGGACCCCCCGGGCCCCCCGCTCCGTCTCGCCGGGCCGGAGGTTTCGGCCCTCGCCCCCGAGCCCCGGACGCGCCCGGTGCGCCGCGCCCCCCGCCGCCTCGAGGCCGGCTCACGACGAGCCCGGGCTCGCCACCATGAGGACGACGGCCACAGCGGCGATGCCCTCACCCCGGCCCAGGGCACCGAGGCCTTCGGGTCCCGTCGCTTTCACGCTGACCGGCGCGCCCACCACGTCGCTCAGACGTTGCGCCATGGCCGGCGCGTGCCCGGCCAGGCGGGGACGTTCGGCCACCACGGTGCAGTCGGCGTTGACGGCGCGCCACCCGGCCTCGGCCACCCGCGTCACCACCGAGGCCAGCAAGGCGGTGGAGTCCGCTCCGGCCCAGGCCGGATCGTCGTCGGGGAAGTGCCGCCCGATGTCACCGAGGCCGGCCGCACCGAGCAGCGCATCGGCCAAGGCGTGGCTGAGCGCGTCGGCGTCGCTGTGCCCGGCCAGACCGGGCGCGCCGGGGACGGTGACCCCGCCCAGCACGAGCGGGCGGCCGGGGTCGTCGGAGAAGCCGTGCACGTCGATCCCCTGGCCCACCCGGAAGCCGGGCGACGGGGCGCTCACCGGCCGACCAGCAACGAGAGCATCTCGAGGTCGGCCACGGTGGTGACCTTGATGTTGCGCGGATCGCCGGCCACCACGCGGACGGTAGCGCCCGTCGCCTCGACCAACCCGGCATCGTCGGTCGCCTCCGGTTCTCCGGCATGGGCCGCCCGCAACACGTCGGCCCGGAAGGCCTGCGGGGTCTGCACACCGACGAGCCCAACACGCGGCACCGTCTCCACCACGACCCCCTCGGCCACCACCTTCAGCGTGTCGGCCACCGCCAACCCGGGCACCGCCCCCGACGCGCCGGCCGCCACTTCGGCCACCACGGCCCGGAACAGCGCCGAGGTGGCGAGCGGACGGGCGCCGTCGTGCACCACCACGATGGCGGCGGACTCGGGGATCGCCGCCAGCCCCGCTCGCACGGAAGCGGCGCGGCTGGCGCCCCCGGCCACCACCACGTCGGCGCCGTAGCTGTTGCCCAGGCGGTCGGCCGGCAGCACGAGCACCACACCGTCCACCGCGCCGCGCGCCGCGTCGACGGCCCACGACACCAGGGGACGACCATCGAGCATGGCGAATTGCTTGGGGGCCCCGAAGCGCTCGCCGCCCCCGCCGGCCACCACCACCGCCCACACCGTCACGGCCGGGCTCCGCCCCCCGTGCCGGCCGGACCGGGAGCGATCAGGGCAGCGCCTCGTCGAGACGCTTCTCGGCTTCTTCCTCGTTCACGTCGAGGGCAAAGGTCAGCTCCGAGACGAGGATCTGGCGAGCGCGGCTGAGCATGCGCTTCTCGCCGGCCGAGAGGCCCTTGTCCTTGTCGCGGATGGACAGGTTCCGCACCACCTCGGCCACTTGGTAGATGTCGCCCGAGCGCAGCTTCTCGGAGTGGTTCTTGTAGCGCCGTGACCAGTTGGTCGGCATGCGCGCCTCCTTCTTGCGAAGGACGGCGAACACCTCCTCGACCTCCTCGTCGTTGATCACCTCGCGCAGCCCGACTCCGTCGGTGTTGTCGGCCGGGACCATCAGCGTGAGGTCTCCGTAGGCCAGGCGCAGCACCAGGTACTCGCGCTTCTGGCCGAAGGCCTCCTTCACCTCTCTCCGCTCGACGATCGCCGCTCCGTGGTGCGGGTACACCACCTTGTCACCGATGTCGAACACCACGTTGCACTCCTCGACGACCACGCGGTGGTCGGATGTCACGGGGAAGGGGAACATCCCATTCTACCCGAGTCACCGCGGCACTCCTCCGGGGCGGCGGATGGGCTCCGTGCCGTCGCACGCAGGCGCCGGCGCTGGTCAGTTGTAGCGATCGAGAATGGTCGCTTCGGCCAGGCGGGCCAGGCCGTCCTTGACCGAGCGGGCACGGGCCTCGCCCACGCCTTCCACCTCCTCGAGGTCGCCCACCGACGCCCGCATGATCTTCTGCAGGCCGCCGAAGTGGGCCACGATGCGGTCGACCAGGGTGTCGGGGAACCGAGGGAGCCGGTACAGCAGCCGGTAGCCCCGGGGTTCGAGCGACGCGTCGAGCTCGGCGTGCGCGGGTGACAGGCCGAGGGCCACGCCCACCCGGTGGGCGTCGAGCACCTCCTCGATCGACAGCCGGGCCAACGCGGCGACCACCTTGGACTGCGACGCGTCACCGGGGGAAGGCTCACCGTGGAGGTAGTCGCGCACCACCAGCGCACGTACGGGCTCCACCCCGTCGAGCAGCTCGTCGAGCTGCAGCCGGAGCAACTGGCCCTCGTCGCCCAGCTCGACGAACGTCGGCTCGAGGTCGCGCGCCACGCGCAGGAGGATGTCGGCCGGCTGCAACACCGCGGCCACGTCGCGCAGCGTCACCGTGTCCTCGAGCTCGAGCGCCGAGAGACCGGTCACCGCCAGGTCGAAGCGCTGCCGGAAGCGCTGCAGGGTCTGTAGGGCCTGGCTCACCGTGTCGTGCAGCCGGCCCGCCGGTTGCAGGACGTGGCGCTGGTCGTGGCGGTACACCGTGATGACGCCCATGGCCGCCGACACCGACACCACCGGCACGTCGACGGAACGGGCCATGCGCTCGGCTGTGCGGTGGCGGGTCCCGGTCTCCGACGTGGGCACCGAGGGATTGGGCATCAGGTGCACGTTGGCCCGGGCGATACGGCTGGCGTCGGCCGACAGGATGATGGCCCCGTCCATCTTGGCCAGCTCGGTCAGGCGCTGGGGGCTGAACTCCCCGTCGATGAGGAAGCCGCCGGTGCAGATGGACAGCACCGTCGGGTCGTCGCCGATGGCGATGAGCGCGCCGCGCTTGGCCAACAGGACGCGTTCGAGGCCCAGTCGCAGGGGTCTTCCCGGGGCGACCAGAGCGAGGGCGTCCGCCATGGCCGCGCTCGGTCGGCTCTCCACGTCGGCATCG
>DATGGF010000102.1:0-7345 GCA_035308625.1 Acidimicrobiales bacterium
TGCAGGCCCGCGACGCCATCGGCCGGCACTGGCAGGTCTCCACTATCCAGCTCGACTTCCAAGAGCCACAGCGCTTCGGCCTGGAGTACGTGGGCGCCGACAACGAGCGGCACCGGCCTGTGATGATCCACCGGGCCTTGTTCGGTTCGGTCGAACGGTTCTTCGCCATCTTGCTCGAGCACTACGCCGGGGCGTTGCCGACGTGGCTCATGCCGGTGCAGGTGGCCGTGCTGCCCGTGCGTGACGACCACACGGCCTACGCCCGGCGGGTGGTGGAGTCGTGCGCCGGAGCCGAGCTACGGGTGGAGCTGGGCCCGGCCGACGAGCCGCTCGGGGCCCGGATCCGCCGGTGGAAACTCGAGAAGGTGCCTTACGTCGTGGTGGTGGGTGACGACGACGTCGCCGCCGGCACCGTCGGGGTGAACCGTCGGGGCGCCGAGCAACCCGAACGAGGTGTCGGCTTGCAGAGTTTCGTCGCATCGGTGGCCGCCGAGGTCACCCGGCGCGTCTGAACGGGCTGGCATGGCACTGGAACATCTCTGGGCCGGTTGGCGCCACGAGTACGTGGTGGCCGCCACGGCCGAGGAGCGCGAAAACCTCGATGCGGGGTGCGTGTTCTGCGCCCTGGCGGAGAGCGGGGCGCCCTCGGCCGACAACGGCGTGGTCTGGAGGGGTGAGCTGACCTTCGCGGTGGTGAACGCCTATCCCTACGCCAGCGGGCACCTGCTCGTGCTGCCCCTGCGGCACCTCTCCGACCTGACCGAGCTCACCGCGGCCGAGAACGCCGAGCTCTGGGCGTCCACCCAGGCCGCCATCGGCGCCATCACCACCGCCTACGACCCCGATGGGCTGAACATGGGGGCGAACCTGGGCCGCGCCGCCGGCGCGGGCATCCCCAAGCACGTCCATCTCCACGTCTTGCCCCGTTGGTCGGGTGACACCAACTTCATGACCGCGGTGGCCGGCGTGCGCGTCATGCCCGAACCGCTGCGCGAAACATGGAGACGACTACACGAAGCGTGGCCGGCCTCCTGAGGCCGGGCGTTCGGAGGCCGGTGCCGGCCGAACCAGAGCGATCCTCCCGAGCTATTCGGCGCGGGCCTTGGCCAGCCGGTCGACCAGGTTGGCCGGGACCACGTCGTAGTGGTCGTGCTCGGCCCGGAACCGTCCCCGGCCCCCGGTGAGGGAGCGGAGGTCGACGGCGTAGCGCTGGATCTCGGCGGTGGGCACGATAGCGGTGATCACCTGTACGCCACCCTCGAGGCTGTCGGTGCCCTGGACGCGTCCCCGGCGTGAATTGAGGTCGCCGAGGATGTCGCCTTGCATGGCGGCCGGAACGGTCACCTCGAGACGCGACAGCGGCTCGAGGAGCACCGGGCCAGCCTTGGCCATGGCCTCCTTGAAGGCCAGCGACCCGGCCATCTTGAAGCTCATCTCGGAGGAGTCGACGGGGTGGTACTTCCCGTCGAAGCACGCGACCTGCACGTCCACTACGGGGTAGCCGAAGGCGCCGCCCTGGGACATGGCTTCGATGATGCCCTTCTCCACGGCCGGGATGTACTGCTTGGGGATGGCGCCGCCGACCACTTCGTCCACGAAGTGGAAGCCCTCGCCGCGCTCCAGGGGAGCGATCCGCACCGACGCCACACCGAACTGGCCGTGCCCACCCGTCTGCTTCTTGTACTTGCCCTCGGCGTCGGACGGCTTGGTGATCGTCTCCCGGTAGGGGACGAGCACCTCCTCGGTGGCCACCTCCACCCCGAACTTCCGCTGGAGCCGTTCGCAGGCGATGGCCAGGTGCGTCTCCCCGGTGCCCCGCATGATCGTCTGATGGGTCTCGTCGACGCGCTCGACCTGCAGCGCCGGGTCCTCCTCCTGCAGTCGGTGGAGCCCGGTCATGAGCTTGTCTTCGTCGCCCTTCGACTTCGGGCGGATGGCGATGGACAGGGCCACGGGTTCGGGCTCCGGCGCGGGCACGACCACGGGCGTGCCCTTGGGGGCGAGCGTGTCACCGGTGCCGGTGTCGGACAGCTTCGGCACGGCCACGATGTCGCCGGCCTGTGCCTCGGACATGGACTCGGTCTCCTTGCCCCGCAGCAACTGGAGCACGTGCAACCGCTCGTCGCTGTGGGTGCGGGGATTGGTGAGCACGGTGTCCGGCCGCACGGTGCCGGAGACCACGCGCAAAAGGGAGATCTTCCCGACATAGGGGTCCGACACCGTCTTGAAGACACGGGCCAGCGGTTGACCGGCAGGGTCGCAGGCCACCTCGGTCTCGGTGCCCCCGGCGCGCACCTTGAGCGGAGGCCGGGCGTCGGGGGACGGGGCGATCTCGCACAGAAGGCTGGCCAGGCGGTCGATGCCCACGCCGGTGGTGGCCGAGCCGCACACCACCGGGAACACCACTCCTTGAGCCACGCCGCCGGCCAGGGTGGCTTCCAGCTCCTCGGTGGAAGGGATGTCCCCGTCGAGGTAGCGCTCCATCAGGGTGTCGTCGCCGACCACGATTCCTTCGACCAGCTGCTCGCGCACCTGGTGCTCGACATCGGCCAGGTCGTCGGGGATGGGGCCGGTGGTCGGCGAGCCGCCCTCGTACAAGATGGCGGAGTCAGTCAGCAGATCGGCAATGCCTCGGAAGGCCGATTCCTCGCCCACGGGAAGTTCCAGCGGGGCGATCCCGGCACCGAACCGCTCCCGCAGATCCGCCAGCGTGCGGTCGAAGCTGGCGCGCTCGCGATCGAGCTTGTTGATGAATACGAGCCGTGGGACGCCGAGCTCGGCTCCCAGGGCCCAGGCAGCTTCCGTCTGTGCCTCGACACCTTCGACGGCGCTGACCACAACCACGAGGAGGTCGGCCACCGAGCACGCGGCCCGCACCTCGCCGAAGAAGTCGGCATAGCCGGGGGTGTCGATGATGTTCAGCTTGACGTCGCCCACGATGCATGGGGCCAGGGCGAGGGAGAGCGACAGGTGGCGCTTGGTCTCCTCCGGCTCGAAGTCGCTGGTGGTGGTGCCGTCCTCGACCCGACCCTGCCGGGTGATGGCGCCGGTGGCGAACAACAGGGCCTCCGACAGGGTGGTCTTGCCCGCACCGTTGTGCCCGACCAGCGCCACGTTGCGAATACGGGACGGTGGGTAGCTCGCCACCACGCGTACCTCCCCTCGCGGCCGCCGGGTCCGGCGCCGTGGCGCTGAAGCCTACCGGCGCCCGGTTGCGGTCGTCAGGGCGAGGGACGCGTCGGCCCTCGTCGCGGGACGTGTTTGCGACGCCACCGGGGCGCCTCGCGACCCCGATCGTCCCGAAGGGGGTGGCAACGCCGGTGGTAGGCTCATGAGCAGATCCACTAGGAGGAACCCCCCTCATGCTGGATGGCCGATGGCGCCACGCCGTGGACCGCACGACCAAACCGGTGGGCGCAGCGCTCGTTCGTGCCCACGTCACCGCCGATGTCCTGACCGTGGTCGGACTCGTCATGGCGGCGGTGACCGCCCTGGTGGTGGCCTCGGGTCATTTCGTCCTCGGAGTGGTCATGTTGTTCCCCACCGGGCTTCCCGACCTCTTCGACGGGCCCGTGGCCAAGGCCGCCGGCACCGCTTCGGTGCGCGGTGCCTTCTTCGACTCGGTCTCCGACCGTGTGGCCGACGCGCTGATGTTCGGCGGTGTTGCGTGGTACCTGGCGGCTCGCCACCACGGGACCGCCGTGCTCATCCCCTTCGCCATCCTGGCCATGACGCAGCTCATCTCCTACGAGCGGGCCAAGGCCGAGTTGCTCGGCCTGTCGGCCAAGGGCGGGCTCATGGAACGGGCCGAGCGCTTCATCCTCCTCGGGCTGTGCTTCATCGCCGGAGCGGTGTCGCTGTCGGCCTTCGTCCCCGCTCTGTGGGTCTTCTTCGGTCTGATCAGTGCCACCGCCATCGGGAGGTTCGTGCGGGTGTGGCAGGAGGCCGAGGGCCCGGTACGCCCGCCTGTCCCCGAGCGGCCCGACTCGCGCTGGCGCACGTGGCGTGAAGCCTGGGCGCATCGCGAAGCCGCGGCAGCCGCCGGGCGTGTCACCCGGTATCGCCCGGCCAGCGACCCCTTGACGCGGTGGCGGACGCGGCGGGATGCGGCCACCCCGGCCCGCAGCGCCCGGAGCTGGCGGGCCCGTCGCCCGGCGCGGACTCGTCTGCGGACGGGGCGGCACGCCGGGCCCTCCGGCTACTGACACCCGCCCTGCGGGTCGCCGTGACCGACACCGAAGCCGGCCCCGTGTCGCCGGCGCGCCTCAACTACCTCGTGTACCGGACGCTGGGGGGCGTGCTGTCGCGGGTGCCGGAGCCGCTGGCCGAGCGCTCGGCTTCGCTAGTGGCAGAAGCCCTCGCCCACCTTCCTGCCGGCTCGGCCGACATGTACGCAAGGCACCTGCACCGCGTGCTGGGCCGTGACCTGAGCCGAGCCGAGCTGCGCACGTGGACGCGCCGGGCCTATCGCGCGTACGCGCGCTACTGGCTGGAAGGAGCGCGCCTGGGCTCGCTCGACCGCAGGGTCATCGAACGCCGGATGCATGTGGAAAGCGGCTGGGCCCAGTTCGTGTCGGCCATGGACGCCGGGCGCGGCGTCATCCTCGCCCTGCCCCATGTGGGCAGCTGGGAGTGGGGTGGGGCGTGGCTGGCGCTGAAGGGCTACCCGATGACGGCGGTGGCCGAGCCCATCGAGCCACCCGAGCTCTACGACTGGTTCGTGCACGAGCGCGAGAAGATGGGGCTGACGATCGTGCAGCTGGGCCCTGACGTCGGTCCGGTCCTGTTGAGGACCCTCCGTGGTGGCGGACTGGTCGGCCTGCTGTGTGATCGCGATATCCAGGGCAATGGCATCGAGGTCGAATTCTTCGGCGAGCGCACGACGCTTCCCGCGGGCCCGGCCACTTTGGCACTGCGCACGGGCGCCGCGCTCATCCCCGCGGCCGTGTACAGCGGACCCGGCTCCGGGCACACCGGGGTCATCGGCGCGCCCGTGTCGCTCGAGCGCACCGGCCGGCTGCGAGCCGACGTGGCCCGGATCACTCAGGATGTGGCCAAGGCCCTGGAGAGGCTCATCCGTCGGGCCCCGGAGCAGTGGCACCTCTTCCAACCGAACTGGCCGAGCGACCCGGGCTACGGCGCCAATTTCCAAGCCGCTACTGAAGAATCCCCCTAGGGTGACGCGCTGTGGCTCCGTACATCGCGCCGACCGCTGAGCAGATACAAGCGGTAACTCGAAGTTCACTGGAAGGGCCGGTGGTGATGCTCAACCTTCTTCGGTTCAAAGCTGAAGGAGGCCGGGAGTCCTACGACCAATACAGCGACAAGGTGCAGGCCTTGCTGGAAAAGGCCGGCGCCGACATCGTCTGGTACGGCCAAGCGGATTCAGTTGTGATCGGTGACGACGTGGGCGATGCATGGGATGCAGTGATTCTCGTCCGCTACCCGTGCCGGAGTTCGTTCTTGGACATGGTGCTCAGTCCCGAATACCAGGCCATCGGGGACCTGCGAACAGCGGGGCTGGACGATTCGCGGCTGATCGCCTGCACTGAGCTGTATCCCCTGAGTACTGAAGGCTGAACCAAACAAGTCCGGTTCAAATCGTCGTTATTGACGATGTTTTTGCCCAGTCGTCATGTTAGAGAGTCGTCGACCCCCTCTGTGTGTATTGGCGGGCGGCGAAGGAGAGGCCTACCTCATGACGACCCGGACTCGTTCCGCGTTCTACTCCCGCGTTCCTGTGTTGGTGGTCATCACACTCTTCCTCGGCGGCGGTGCAGGGGGGCTCACATTTGCCGTGCCTGCGTCAGCAACGACGTTTGCCGTGACGAACTGCAACGACGCAGGACCAGGTTCGTTGCGTGATGCCATAACGCAAGCCGGCGCCGGCAACACCGTTTCGGTTGATCCCGCATCCAGTTGCTCGACGATCACCTTGACGAGTGCCCCGATCGATCTGGAGACGAACGTCCAAATCGTGGGGCCAGGGGCGAGCCGCCTGTCCGTCAGTGGAGGCCTTCTCGACGACGTGTTCGTGATCGGATCTGGCGCCACCGTGTCTGTCGCCGGTCTGACGATCGATGCGACGGCCCGAGCGAACAACACCGGGGCCATCCTCGACAAGGGTGGAGTGCTGTCGATTTCGAATAGCACAATCTTCTTCAGTGGTGCAGACCCGACCGGGGTGGTCAACGACGGCGGCCGGGTGACCATTGCCAACACGAAGTTCACGGGGACCGGAGGCAGCTTCAGCTATCTCGCGATCGGGAATTCCGGAACCATGTCGGTGTCCAATAGCGTCATCTCGAACCTGGGCGGTTTGCACGGTACGCCGGTGGAGAACGGAGGCGACCTCAGGCTCTCGAACACGGTCATCACCCATTGCGGGAACGGCCGTGGGAGCCCGGGTGCCATTGACAACGGCGGATCGATGCAGATCGTGAATTCGTCGATCACTGACACCGGTAGCGGGACGGACTTCAGCGCGATCTTCAACGGCGGCACGATGGCGATCGTGAACAGCACGATCGATGACAACAGTGGTGCACTTGGCCCCGGAGGCGCATTCCTGAATGCCGGTGTCTTGACGATCAGTGGCTCTGAGGTCGATGGGAATCAGGTAGCGACCAGCGGCGGAGGGATCTTCAACACCAGCACCGGAACTGTCATCATCCACCACTCCGAGATGAGTGCCAATTCCGCGACTTCAGGTGGTGCCGTCTTCAATGACGGCACCGTCATCGTCGATCAAAGTGTGTTCAGCGCCAATGTGGATACGTCGTTGGACATCTTCCCGGGTATCGACAACGACCCTTCGGCAACCCCACCGGGTACGGTCACGGTGACGAAGTCGTCGTTCTCTTGATCTGACGAGGAAAGGCGCAGGCTGATCAGCGGGGACGTGGCCGCGCGCCCGGCGTAGGCGGCATGCCCGGGCGCTGGCGGCCCCGGGCTTGGCCGCTACGACGGGACTGACGGTCGGCCATACGCCGCATGGTGCGGCTGGCCTGCGCGTCGAGCTCGCCTGACAGGCTGGCCTCGAGCATCTCCTGGCGCTGCTTGGGCGGAAGCTTGCTCAGGTACTCGTCGAGCTGGGCGAGCTCGTCGGGGATGACCCGGCCCTTGGCCTTGGCCTTGGACAGGAACCGCAGCAATCGCCGGGCGTACAACCGGCGCATCGGGCCCAAACGCATGATGCGGCGGAACAACCGGGCCCGGCGGGTGGGCGGCTTCTCGACCGCGTCCACCTTGCCCTTGCGCTTGGCGCGAGCGGTCTCGAGTTGCTCCTCGCGGGCGGCGGATCGCTTCGCCTCGGCACGCCGGGCGGCCTCCTCGCGGATGCTGC
>DATGGF010000103.1:0-3172 GCA_035308625.1 Acidimicrobiales bacterium
CAACGCGACGAACGCGGCGCACGATTCGGCATCGGTGATGTCGGTCGGCAGATGGGCGCTACGACCGCCCCCGGGATCGAGCTCGGCCGCCGCCGCGGCGAGCTCATCCTTGCGCCGGGCGCCCAGCACCACGTTGGCCCCTTGACGTAGTGCCGCGGCGGCGCACTCCCTACCCAGGCCGACGCCGACGCCGGTCACCAGCACGGTCTTCCCCTCGAGCAACATGGCCCTTCTTCTACCTGGCCGGGACCCAGGTTGCCCATTCCCACCCACCTCGGCGACCGCTCGGGGGGCGGGGCCGCCGGGTCAGCCCACCTCGAGGGTGTCGCCCGTCTCGAGCAGGGTCTTGAGCCCCGACAACACCTGGGGCCATCCGTTGCGGACCATGGTGGCCACCGTGCTGCCCGGTTCGAAATCGTCGTGCACCACCGTCAGCTTGACCACCGGCCCGACCGGCTCGAGCTCGAAGGTGACCTTGGACCGACGCTCAGCCGAGATGGTGGCGAACACCTCGTCGTCGATGCCACAAGCCTCCTTCCACTCGGGCGTGAAGGTGTGCCAGCGGTAGGACAGGCGACGGTAGGGATCGGCTTCGAGCACGACCTGCTCGGGATCGTCGATGGTGACGCCGCGGAAGCGCACCGTCATGGCCGAACCGGGCTTCCAGTCGGTGGCGAACTCGGCGCCGCTCCAGTAGCGCGCCGTGAACGACGGATCGGTCAGCGCCTGCCACAGGCGTTCGGGGGTCGTCCTGATATAGGTCGTGTAGACGAAGTCGGGATTGTCCATGGTGGTCTGCTCCAAAGCGGTCTTCAGGTCGGCGAGCGCCTCGACCCGGCCGATGTCGTACCGGTTGATCCAGCGCTCGGAGATCTCGTGGATGGGGGCGGCGTTCAGGAAGTGCAACTTCTCCCGACCGCGACGCACGGTGGTGACGAGGTTGGCGGCCTCCAGCAGGGCCAGGTGCTTGCTCACCGACTGACGGGCCATGTCGAGCCCCGCGCACAGCTCGCGCAGGCTCTGGCCCCCCTTCGCCTCGAGGCGGTCGAGGAGACGCCGGCGACTGGGGTCGGCCAGCGCCTTGAAGACGCCGTCGAGTGGATCGGGTTCGGCCATGGCCTCGCCTCGGTGTATCAGCCCCAGCTGCTGATGGGCTTGACCTTCGACCGCGGGGTGGGCTCCCCACCTTCCAGGCCCGCCTTCAGCCCGGCCAGGTACAGCGCCCACTTGACGCTGCAATGACGCATGAAGTCGGTGGTCGAGGCGAAACCCTCATGGGTGAAGAGCAGCACGGTCTCGTCTCCCGACTCCTGCAGGTCGAAGCGCACGGTGGTGCCCACCCAGTCGTCGGGCCCGCCGATGCAACGCCAGCGGACGCCGGAGCCCGGATCACTGGACACGACTTCCATGGTGGCGGCGGGCTCGGGCCCGCCGAAGTAGAAGGCCAACCGCCCACCGGGATGGGGATCCCCGGTCACACGGTCGGCCCACCACCAGGTCAGTCCTTCGGTCGTCGACAGCGCGTCGAAGACCTGCTTCTTCGGGACCTCGTAGGCGACGCGGTGGGCGATGTCGGTCATGGCGATCTCTCCTCACTCCCTGCTCCCGGGCCCGGCGGCCTCGAGATTTCATGCAGCTATTCGGTTGCCTATTTATACGCAGCTGATTGGCTGCATGTCAAGGGCGTCCATGGGCGGCCCGTCCGTTCGTCATAGTGAGGACGACGACCCGAATCGGAGGTTCCCATGCGCTACGCCCTGCTGATCTGTGCCGACGAGGCCCTGCTCACGCCCGAGACCGGCCCGGAGCGGATGGAGGCATTCGAGGCGTTCCAACAGGAGATGGCAGATCGCGGGGTTCTGCTCGGAGGCGAGCGCCTGACGCCGGTGGCCAGCGCCACCACCGTCCGGGTGCGCCAGGGGGATCTCGTGATCGCCGACGGGCCCTTCGCCGAGACCAAGGAGCAGATCGCCGGCTTCTACCTGGTGGACTGCAAGGACCTGGACGAGGCCATCGAGGTGGCGGCGAAGATCCCGGCCGCCGAGTGGGGATCGGTCGAGATCCGACCCATCTGGGAGATGTAGTGCCGGGCGCGCGCTCGCCCGTCGCCCGCGACAACGGCGCGTCGGCGGCGATCGCCGAGGCCTTCCGCTCGGACTGGGGTGCGGTGGTGGCGCACATCATCCGGGTCACCGGCGACTGGGACCTGGCCGAAGAGTGCGCACAGGAAGCGTTCGCGCGGGCGTCGGAGCGCTGGCCCAGCCACGGCGTGCCCCGGGTACCGGCCGCCTGGCTGAAGACGACGGCTCGCAACCGGGCCCTCGACCGCATCCGCCGCTCGAAGGTGGGTGACACGAAGCTGCAGGAGGTCGCCATGTCGGCGCGCGCCGCCGAGCTCGACGATGGGAACCAGGGCGACGACAGCGGGATCGGTGACGACCGGCTCCGGCTGATGTTCACCTGCTGCCATCCCGCGCTCTCGGTGGAGGCACAGGTGGCCCTGACCCTGCGCACGTTGGCCGGGCTCAGCACATCCGAGATCGCCCGCGCCTTCCTGCTCCCCGACGAGACGATGGCCAAACGTCTCGTCCGGGCCAAGCACAAGATCCGCGACGCGGCCATCCCCTACCGGGTCCCACCCGCTCATCAACTCCCGGAACGCACCACTGCGGTGCTCGCCGTCATCTTCGGCCTCTTCAACGAGGGATACAGCTCCAGTCAGGGCGCGGAGCTCGTGCGCGCCGGACTGTGCGGCGAGGCGATCCGCCTGGCGCGTCTGCTCACCGAGCTCATGCCCGACGAGCCCGAGGCGCGCGGGTTACTGGCTCTGATGCTCCTGCACGACGCCCGGCGGCCTGCCCGCATCGGCGCCGACGGCGACATCGTGACGCTGGAGGACCAGGACCGCTCGAAATGGGACGCGGCCCAGATCGCCGAAGGCACGGAGCAGCTGGAGGCCGCGCTGCGCTTCGGGAGGCCGGGGCCGTACCAGGTGCAGGCAGCCATCTCCGCCTGCCATTCGACCGCGCTCACGGCCGCCGACACGGATTGGGCCGAGATAGCCGCCCTGTACGACCAGTTGCTCGTCATGGCCCCGACCGCCGTCGTCCGGCTCAACCGGGCGGTGGCGCGGGCCAAGGTCGACGGGCCTGCCGAAGGACTGCGCCTGGTG
>DATGGF010000104.1:0-5705 GCA_035308625.1 Acidimicrobiales bacterium
GAACGCGGCCAAGTCGCCCGCCGCTGGAGGCCATTCGTCGGCCCGCCCACCGCGCACCCCGGGTGTGCGCCGGGCCCGCAGCCTGCTCGAGGCGCACGTGGCCTTCACCATGCCCTTCGGGATGTTTGGTCCCCCCATTGCGTACTCGATGGTGGTGCGCCGCCACATGCACCGTTTCGGCACCACGGCCGAGCAGATGGGCGCGGTGGCCGTCACAACCCGGGCCCATGCCGCCCGCAACCCGCGCGCGGTGATGGGGAAGCGCCCCATGACCATGGACGACTACTTCGCGGCGCGGCCGGTGTCGGACCCGTTCCGCCTCTTCGACTGCTGTCTCGAGAGCGACGGCGCCTGCGCGGTGGTGGTGACCACGGCCGAACGGGCTCGGGACCTGCGGGCGCGCCCGGTCGAGATCCTCTCGAGCGCCCAGGGCACCTTGAAGGGCTTCGGCCACGGGCAGTACAGCAACGTCTCCATGCCCGACGACGACTACGCCAGCGCCGGCGCCCGCCAGGTGGCGGCGCGCCTGTGGGGCCGCGCCGGCGTCGGTCCGGCCGACGTGGACGTGGCCCAGATCTACGACCACTTCACCGGCTTGGTGCTGCTCAGCCTGGAGGACTTCGGCTTCTGCGCCCGGGGCGAGGGTGGGCCGTTCGCCGCTTCGGGGGCACTGGCCTGGCCGGACGGCGCGCTGCCGTCCAACACGCACGGGGGCAGCCTGTCGGAGGCCTACGTGCACGGGCTCAACCATGTCGTGGAAGGCGTGCGCCAGCTGCGCGGCGAGTCGACGAGCCAGGTCGAGGGGGCCGAGACCTGTCTGGTGACGAGCGCGGCGGGCGTGCCGACCAGCGCATTGGTGCTTAGCCGATGAGTGCGGCGGACCTCGGCGCCGGGCGCTGGTTCCCCGACGAGATGCCCTCGCCCGCGGCCAACGCCGAGACGGTGGGGTGGTGGGAAGCCGCGGCCCAGCACCGTCTCGTCGTGCAGCGCTGCTCGCAGTGCGGCGCCACCCGGCACCCGCCCGGTCCGGTGTGCCCGGTGTGCCGCAGCCTGGCGTCGGAATGGGCCGAGCTTCCGGGCACCGGACGCGTCTACACGTACACGATCGTGCGACAGGCGTTCCTGCCCGCGCTGGCCGACGTGATCCCCTATGTCGTGGCCGTGGTCGAGCCCGATGGCGCCGGCGGCACGCGCATGGTGACCAACGTGGTCGACATCGACCCTGAGGAGGTGGAGATCGGCATGCCGGTCGAAGTGGTGTGGGAGGACATCGGCCCGGAGCTGGCGCTGCCCCGCTTCCGGCCCCGGACGACCGGAGCGGGCACATGACGCCGTCACGACGGCGGGCCGTCATCTGCGGCGCGGCAACCTCCGACTACCCGTATCTGCCCGAGCTGTCCGAGCACGCGGTGCACGCCCAGGCGGCCGACCGGGCACTGGCCGACGCCGGCCTCACCTACGCCGACGTGGACGGGTTCGCCACTGCGGGCTTCTTCCCCATGTACTCCGTCGGGGTGGCCGAGTACCTGGGGCTCCACCCCACCTACTTCGACGAGACCAACTCCGGGGGATCGTCGTTCGAGGTGCTGGTCGAGCACGCCGCCTATGCGGTGGAATCGGGGGCGGCGGAGGTCGTCCTCGTCACCTACGGCAGTGTGCAGCTCTCCCAGATGGGCCGGCGCCTGGGCACCGGAGGGGGCGGCGGCGCGGGGATGCCCGGCCCCGCCATCTACGACTCGCTGTGGGGCAACACCCTCGTCGGCAACTACGCGCTGGCGGCGCGCCGGCACATGCACGAGTACGGCACGACGCCCGAGCAGTTGGCCGCGGTGGCAGTGACCATGCGCGGGCACGCCGGCCACAATCCCCAGGCGCAGTACCGCGACCCCATCACCGTGGAGGACGTGGTGACTGGTCGCCTGGTGGCCGACCCGCTGCACAAGCTCGACTGCTGCGTCATCTCCGACGGCGGCGGGGCGTGCATCGTCACCACGGCCGAGCGGGCGGCTGACCTGCAGCGGCCCCCGGTGTGGATCCTCGGTGGCGCGCACGCCACCACCCATCACATGAACCTGTCGGCCATGGCCGACCTGACGGTGACACCGGCAGCCCAGAGCGGGCCGCTGGCTTTCTCACGGGCCGGCCTGACCCCGGCCGACGTGGACGTGGCCCAGCTGTACGACTCGTTCACCATCACCGTGGTCCTCACGGTGGAGGACCTCGGCTTCTGCGCCAAGGGTGAGGGGGGCGCCTTCGTCCAAGACGGCGGGTTGGGACTGAGCGGGCGGCTGCCCACCAACACCGACGGCGGCGGGCTGTCGGCCTGCCACCCCGGCATGCGCGGCATGTTCCTCATCGTCGAGGCGGTGCGCCAGCTTCGGGGCGAGGGTGGTCCCACCCAGGTTCCCGACGCCCGCATCGCCGTGGCCCACGGCACCGGCGGGATGCTCTCGACCGGCGCCACCCTCATCCTCGGAAGGGAGGAACCGTGACCGCCACTACGCCCCGGCCCGGCGACATGCGGCCGCTCGAGCCCGTCCCCGGCGAGCGCCCACCTCGTCCCCGCCCCGCGCCCGTGCCGGAGCCCGAGGCAGCTGAGTACTGGTCGGCGGCCCACGAGGGTCGCCTGCTCGTCCAGCGCTGCGACGACTGCGGCCACACCCAGCTCTATCCGCGCTCGTTCTGCCTGTCGTGTCACGGCCCTGTGTCGTGGATGGAGGCGAGCGGCCGCGGCACGGTGCACAGCTACACCGTGATCCGGCAGAACCACAGCCGGCCGTTCCGGGACTGGATCCCCTACGTCGTCGCGTTGGTCGACCTGGAGGAGGGGCCCCGGGTGATGACCAACGTGGTGGGTGTCGACCCGGACGATGTGCGGGTGGGGATGGCGGTGCGGGCGCGCTTCGAAGCAGTGTCCGACGACGTCGGCATCGCCCTGTTCGAACCGGCGGTGTGACGCGACCCTTGTCGTAGCATTGTGTTGATCTTCCGTTACGGGCCCTCGCACACTGGAATGACAAGCAGGGGGGCCCAGTCATGCGCACGACGGTCAAGCTGGCGGTGCCGCTTGCCATCGCGGCGGTGCTCGCCCTCGGCTTGCTCCCCCCGTTGTTCGCCCGTGGTGAGCTCGACGGCTTCGCCCGCGACGCCGCCCAGAAGGGCTCGTCGGTCCTGCTGAACGAAGGCCAATCCGAGGCGCAGGCGCTCGTCGTCCAGGCCATCGCCAGCCACCCCGGTGTACACCTCGACAAGGTCGCCTTCGAAGGCAACAACACGGTGGCCGTCACCATCTCGGAGGACGTGCACACCTTCCTGTCGACGTTCCATCTGTCGACCACCGAGGGCTCCTCGCTGGGCGACTGATCATCCGGCGGCCGGGCGTTCGGCGCGTCGCCTACCCTGCGCCGGTGCGCCTGGGCGTCGTCATCCTCCCCGAGCACCGCTGGCCGGCGGCCCACCTCCTGTGGCAGCGCGCCGAGGAGCTCGGCTTCGAGCACGCCTGGACCTACGACCACTTGGCCTGGCGAACGCTGCGTGACGAGCCGTGGTTCGCCGCCGTGCCCACGCTGGCGGCGGCCGCGTTGTGCACCACCCGGATCCGTCTGGGCACGCTCGTCGCCTCACCCAACTTCCGCCATCCGGTTCCCTTCGCCAAGGAGGTGATGACGCTCGACGACCTGTCGGGGGGACGCTTCGTGCTCGGGATCGGGGCGGGTGGGCCTGGTTGGGACGCCACCATGCTCGGTCAGGAGGCCATGTCGCTGTCGGCCCGGGCCGACCGGTTCGAGGAGTTCGTCGAACTGTGCGACCAGCTGCTGCGCCAGCCGGCGACGTCGTATCGGGGACGGGTCTTCGCGGCCGACGAAGCGCGCAGTGTGCCTGGGTGCGTGCAGACGCCGCGGGTGCCCTTCGCTGTCGCCGCCACCGCGTCGCGGGGCATGCGCGTCGCCGCACTCCACGGCCAGTGGTGGGTCACCACCGGTGATCCCCGTGCGCGCACCCCACCCACCGCCGAGGAAGGCGCCCGGGTGGTGGCCCGGCAAATGGACGAGCTCGAGGCAGCCTGCGCCGCGACCGGGCGCGACCCGCAGAGCATCGGCCGGATGGTGCTCACCGGCCCGTCCCTCGACCAGGGACTCTCGTCGGCCGAGGCCCTGCGCGACACCATCGGACGGTACGCCGAGATCGGGGTTACCGACGTGGTCGTCCACTGGCCCCGGCCGGACGGCCCCTACGCCGGCGACCGCGACCGCTTCGAGGCAGTGGTCTCGGCCGTGCTCGCCGGCTGATCAGGCCGGCGCTCAGTTCCCCCCAGCGGGTACCAACCGATCAGTTGCCCCAGCGGGGCCTGAGTGGAATGGTGGGGCCATGTCGGACAAGCCGAGCTACTTGGGACTCTTGAATGTCATCGCCGTCAACGAGGCGCGGGCCTTTCGCTACATAAACGAGTGGATCGCCGTCTCCCCCGACCCCCGTGTCCGCGCCGTGCTCCACACCGTGGCCTGGCGAGAGGGTGAGCACGGCATGAGCTTCGGCCGGCGGATCGAGGAGCTCGGGTTCTCCGTGCGCGAGAAAGACGATGACGACGGGCGAGCCATGGAGGTAGCGCGCTCCACCGAGCTGAGCGACCTCGAGAAGATGGAGCACTTCGGGCTGCACGACCTCGACTGCGCCCTGCACGCGTTCGACGACGTCTTCAAGGACCACACCATCGACATCCGCACCGGCGAGCTGCTGGGCCGATACATCGCCGAGGAGTTCGACACCGCTCGCCTCCTGGCCGCCTGCTATGCCACGCTCAGCCAGGAGCACGCCGAGGCGGCCGCGGCCGACAGGACGCACGCCACGGCGACCGCCGTAGCCGGAAGCTGAGCGCCCGTGGCTGAGCCGGAGGGCCCGGCGCCGATCCTGGTCGGCGTCCTCTACGACTTCCCCCAGGGCGACGGCGGCGCGTTGTTCGAGGATGCGCTGCGCTTGGGCCTCGACGCCGGGCGCGGGCCCGACCGGCCGGTCGAACTGGTGGCGTGCCACGCCCGGGGCCTACCTGGTGGCACCGCCCACGAGATGGAGCAGGCGTTCCACGAACTGGCGGACGCCGGCGTGCTGGCCGTGATGGGCCCGAGCATCAGCGACAACGCGCTGGTGGTCAGACCGTTGACCGACTCGCGACGGGTGCCCACCATCAACTACAGCGGGGGCGAGCGCACCCGCGGGGAATGGATGTTCCATTACCAGGTTGGTTCGCTGGACGAGGAGCCGGTGGTCCTCGCCGCCCACTTGGCCGCGCGCGGGGCGACCACGGTGGCCCTGGCCCATGATCATTCAGCCGTCGGGCGGGGGTACGCCACCGCGTTTGCCGAGGCGTGCGCTTCGTCGGGAGTCGAGTTGGTGGCCAGCTCCCCCGTGTCACCGCTGGCCGAAGACCTGTCGCCGGTGGTGCGACGGTTGCGATCGGCGGACCCCCAGTTCGTCACCTACCTCGGCTTGGGCGTGGCCGCCCGGGCCCTGGCCCTGGCCCTGGAGTCCGAGAAGTGGGACGTGCCGGTGGTGGCCAACTCGGCGCTCATGTTCGGCTACCAGCGCCGCGACTGGCGCGCCGGGTGGGAGGAGTGGGTGTACGTCGACACGGTCTCCGACGGGAACGTCGCCCGATCGGCGCTGCGGGAGGTTTCCCGGCGCAGCGCGGCCGGCCCCATCGGTGTGGC